>NZ_JBZXVN010000004.1:0-85659 GCF_058892305.1 Pelagimonas sp. | reverse complement strand
CAGCCCTGTCCGTTGAGCGGACGAATCGTGAGTTCGCTGCGTTTGTGCCAAAGGCTGCTTTCGTACGCTTTGCGGACCTTCCACTTGGATTGCATACCTCCTGCGGCTACAATCTTCACTAAGCTGGAAAGTCTGTCCACTCCCCCATAGGTTTTTCAGTTTTTGGGTCAGAGCCTTACCAGAGCTGGACGTTCGTGCGGTAGGCAGCAGATCCTCGTTTGTATCCAACCTCGCTTGTCCTGCCCCCTACGGGAAGACTAGATGATGCGGTTGCGGTTGTCTGGTTCTGGGCCGTTTATAGATCGCTTTCGTTATCAGTTCAGTTCCGTAACACGTCTAAGCTTTATCTTTGACGATCTGCCTGATCGTCACCCGGCACGTCGTCATCGCTCACGGTGCTGGCTGCAGGGAATTCAGGTGGCCGGGCAAGGCTTTTCGGCGGGAATATGCACGGACGCTGGGACCATATGCGGCCTCCGTGGGCTTATGGGGCAAGTCGGGAAACAGCGTCGTGAGTTCGGCTTGCGCCGCACTGCTCAGGCTTTGATAGGATATGGGCCCGGGATAAAGGCTTTCACTGATGAGACCGTTGGAAAACACCAGCTCATGTTGGTCAAACAGCATATGGTAATAGACGATGCGTTTGCAGCCTTTCATGACGCGGGCGCCGCCGCCGGCCATGTCGGCCAAGTGGCGCGCCCGCCAAAGGTGTTGCGCGCCACCGCTGTCCGGGGCGCGCAACAGAACGCCGTGCTGCGGCGAAACGATCAAGTCACGTGTGAGGCCAAAGTGGCCTGCTCCAAGGCGCACCGGACGCAAGTTCGGCGCGGCTGAAAGTGCCGCCTGATCAAGCACTTTCCGCCCGATCCACAGGATCGGCTTTACACCGTTGTCGCGCGTCTGGACCAGATCACCGCGTCGCAAATATTCAACGGGCACTTCGCCACCGGGCACCCGGATCAACGTGCCGCCCGAAAAACAGACAACGCCGGTATTCTCCGCGCTCAGCTCGGATGGATCGACAGATAAGCCATCCCTCTGGATCACCAGATTGCCCGCTTCACCTAAGGTGCCGTCCGCCTGATCGGCGCGCATCCAGTTAAGCAGGGTGGCATAGGTGTCGCCGGGGTTGGCTGCGTTCCAGATGTCGAGAGTGGCCTGGTTGTAGAAATCGGTCAGATCGACGAAGTCGTTGTTCGAGCTGTCGCCATCGCCGATGCCTGTTGTGCCATCAAAATCAGTGATCGTATCCGCGCCGCCATCGGTGACAAAGACATCCGCGCCGTCGCCACCTGTCATTCTGTCGGCGCCCGTACCGCCGTCGATTGTATCGTTGCCCGAACCACCCGTCAGAGTATCATTTCCGGCCATGCCCGACAGGCTGACGCCTTGGGTGTCTGCCGCGGCGTTGATCGTATCGTTACCGGCCGAGCCTTCAATGGCCTCGATCTCGATGAAAGTGCCGCTGTCGCCGTCGTCGTCGTTGAAAAAGCCCTGACCGTCACCGTCAAAAGTCAGGTTGATCGCATCATCGGCCTCATCAATCGAAAGCGTGTCTGTCCCGGTCCCGCCTTCGATATCATCAACGCCATAGCCCACGTTGAAAATGTCGTCGCCGGTGCCGCCGATCAGGGTGTTGTTTGCGTTGCCGCCCGTGAGCGTGTCATCGCCCCCGCCCGCATCGACTGTCACATCTTCTGTTGCGAAATTGCCGGCAAAACTGTCTGCCTGATCGGTCAGCACAAAGCTTTCGATCTCAACGAAGTTGGCGGTGCCTTCCGTTGAGGTGACCGAGCCCGCTTCATTGCCGCTTAGAAAGACATCCACACCGTCGTTGGTCACGCCAGACGCGTCCAAAACGTCGATATCCGTACCGTCGCCGTCTTCGCCGCCGGTGATGCTGTCGCCAGAATAGCCGTCGCCGAGCAGAATGCTGTCGCTGCCAAAGCCCGCGTCAATCGTGTCGTTGCCGGTGCCACCATCAAGGGTGTCATTGTCGCCGCCACCGGTGATTGAATCGGCGTCCGCGCCACCATCGATGCTGTCGTTGCCACCTTCACCGTGGATCGTGTCAGCGCCGTCACCGCCACTCAGCGTATCATCGCCACCGGGGCCATCTTCTTCGACAGGAAACTGGTTGTCGGCCCAGTTCCCGTCAATCACAAAGATGCCGTTTTGGGTGTCCCCAATGCTATTGATCTCGAAGCTCTCGATACCGCTGTCGTTTGTCGCCAACAAATTGCGAAAAGCGTTGAAAGCGCCCGGAGACTGACCGTCGCTTGGGAACATAAAAGTGTTGCCATCCGCATCTTGCGCAAAGGTCACTTCGATGGTGTTGAACACTGTGCCGTCATTCATCGTGACTTTGATATCGCCACTGTTTACGGAGATGATATCTAGAAAATTAGTGCCGTCCGAAGATATTTGGTCACCACCAATAGCCGTACGCTCCACAGTGACCGTACCAACGGCCGAGCGTGCCCCACCCGTAAACGAAACCTCCTGCGGGTCGAACGTGCGATCTGTTCCAACGCCATCTATCGAGAACGTCTGTTGATCAATTGCGTTGCGGTCAGCCCCGTCCAGAATAGGGATATCATTGCCAAGGAAGACTGCGTCCGTGGAAAAGTCATGACTGCCATTACTTACGGATTGTCCACTGACACGATCGTAACTGCCACCGGTTGAACCGGGGCCAATGGCGCCCTCCGAGCCATTCGCAGAGGGGCTGGTTCCATCATCGCCATAGATGACGTCATTGCCCGCGCCGCCGGTGACAGTGTCGCTGCCATCGCCACCGGCGACAGAGTCGCTGCCATCGCCACCGCTCAGCGTATCATTGCCTGAACCGCCAAGGATGGTGTCATCATCGGCGCCCGTGGAAATGTTCAGATCGCCCGTCGCCGCCGTGGCGTCATAGGTGTCCGAGCCGCCGTCCGAGTTGAAGACCTCGATGTTCTGGAATGTGGAATTGTTGCCGTTGAGGACGCTACCGCTGTTGTCGGCATTAAAGACGATCGACTCGCCAAAATTGCCGAAAGTGGCATCGAGCACATCGGTGTCGTCGCCACCATCCAGAAAGTCGTTGTCCGACAACTCGAGCGTATCGTTGCCCGCGCCGCCGAAAAGGTCATCGGACCCGTCGCCGGGCCGCAGCAGGTCATCGCCATCTCCACCGTATATCGTGTCGTTGCCTTCACCGCCCAAAATGGTGTCATTGCCGCCATAACCACTGATGGCATCATTTCCTGGGCCGATCTGGTCCCCATCTGAATCGGTGTAGCCGCCGCTCATGACATCGTCGCCGGACGTACCATCGACCAAGGTGACAAAGTCCGCGTTAGCTCGGTCACCAGTCAAAGTGGTTGCGTCGGTGATCACAGCGTCGAGCGTGAGGCTTTCGATCGCTTTTGCTTCGTAGGCGGCTTGATCCGCATTGTCGCTTAGCTCGGGCGCGAGATATAGATTGCCGGAGGTGTCTTGGAACAAAACTGCGGAAACCACCGCCGTGCTGCCATCGATATAGGTAATGGTCGCAGTATAGACCATTGCCCCGTCCATAGTCTGGTCGCCGCCGCCATCGATGGTGAAGCGATCATCATAGAGATTGTTGTCGGTGTCATAATCAGTCGGAGTGCCGCCACCTGTGAAGCCGGTAGACCCCGGTGCAAAGGTTTGAATATGGGTGTGCAGCGGATCCCCGCTTGACCCAAAGGTATCGCCAACAATGTCCGCGGCATTTTCCGCGATACCATTGCCTTCCGTTGGATCAAGGTCCGCGATGTTTCCCAAAAAGATGACGTCGAATGTGGTGGCCATGTCAGAGCAGCCTTTTCAAAATGGCGAAGAGCGCTGTTGCATTCGGTTGAGTGTTCGAGCAAGCGGTCGCAGCCGTCACAGCGCGGCATAAGGCAGTCTTATCGCCGATAGGGTTTAAACCCGTTAAAGCGTGACGATCGGAGTTTCCAAATACGACTTGCGAGACGTCAGGCCGACCGCCGGGAAAGGGTGTACCAAAGATCCGGCGGTCGGTTCCGTCGACCTGATCGATATTTTCTGTGACGCTCCACCGCTCACCAACCCGGACGCGATCGACCTTTGATATGTCGACGTGGACAAAGCCGGTGACTGTCAAACCCTCTTTGGGTGTGCCAGTCAGGTCATCACTTTTCAAAGAGTTGGCATTGCTTACACCGGTGGGTAACCCGTGCGTGTTCATATCGCTTGTTGGATCAGGCGCGACAGCGAACGCGTTAAACATTCGACCTTCTATTTGGACGTCAATATTAGGCAACTCATTCACCATCCAGTGTGGTGCCAAGGCCGCCGGTGCCGCCCACCGGGCCTGCAATGTCCTCAGGCTTGATGAAGTGATCAATCCCAACGCTGCTCAAGTCATCAACGTAGGAGGCCAAGAACGGCGGGATGTTCCTATTGTCACTGGTTAATTCATACGTTGGCATCGATGTGCACTTTCAAGTCGAGTGATCGTTCGGCAAAGCCAAATGGCTTCGCAGCATTGATCAAATTCAAGCGGTTCTCGTATCTGCATTTTGTTGTTTACAGGCAGACCCAGGCATGAATTGGACAGATTCGCGGTATAGCTATGGCAGATTAAATTTTGCTGAAGTCGCGAATCTGCGCCCGTCCAATCATGCCCACTTATTGAACCAGAACGTGACCTGTCACACTGCTGGAGCAGCGCAACGCCAGCGGAGGAACTCTTCGAGGCATGTGATCTTTTGATAGCCGATCCAATACCGGATCAGGGCAACAACATGAAACTCAACAGCGCTCAAGTTTCTGTATTTGTTTAGCGCACGCAGGGGGTTTTGTTGCACATGTCAGCCTATGCCTTTCAGCCGCATCGACACATGTGAGGCGGTTCAGCTGATCTTGCCGCCCTTTGCAGCAGGCCAGACGAGCCAGCCTTTCTCACCACATCTCCGAAAAATCCAGCCCGCCTGCTTAGGGGCTTGGGGAATGTGAATTTTCCACTCTCAGACCAGCGGCAAATGGATCGAATTCGTCGGACCACAGAACGCCCGGCGGAGCGCGCCGTAAGGCGATTTCAAGTTGCACACGTAGTGCAAACGACGCCATTGAATTCAAACCTTAACCTGTCCAATCCATCACTGGACAGACATCATTGCTAACTTTGAATGACCGCTTTGTTTGTATTTTCTGACCTTGGTGCATATCGCAGCATCGGTAACTCTGGGCTCGAAGCCGACACATCAATGTCTGCTCCACAGCATGCTTGCTTGGTCGGAGCAACGGCACCTTGCGGCTGCGATAGTTCGGAGTGGTCGACCTCCGCATCGCCCTCACCATCAGCACCAAAATCATGTCATTGGCACTGCCTTTTCTTGGAATCTCACGCAAGGCCGCATTGGTAAGGTGCCCCGCCTTTTTGAACAATGTAACTCTTGCACAGTATCGGTGGCAGACTTGGCAACGAGTTTTGATCTCTTCAACACCACAAGGATTAGCGAAACTACCAGCTGTTCGGCCACCAACCGCAACCTGTTAGGCGTTGGTGACACTATCCACTTGGTACTTGCTGTTGGTTGCCGACATGACGCCATTGAGACTTTTTCGGCAACTCTCTCTTGGTACCCGCGGAATCGCTCTCCCGACGTGCGGGAAACTGCGTGGCACAAGCTGTGCGGCAGTTCACCTATTTTAACTAGGTCTTCTCAGGGCATGGTCTTCTCAGGGCATGGTCTTTTGGCGGAATGAAACGCTCTTTGCGAACGACACTCTGCACCAAGGCCTCTTTCCCGGAGAAATGACGCTCAACACGATAGCAAAAGCATGCCGTTCGGAAGTGCTAGATTTCTCTGGTGCCCAGATCGCCTTGCACCCCATTGAACAAAAGGCGGTCACCTTTCCGGTTCTGCGTTTTCAAAACGCGAGACGACTGACTTTCAGATGCCTAGCAACACCGATCAAGTTGGGCGCACAACACGCTTGCGCGCCCCTAGCTGCGTTCGTTTTCCTGAATCGGAGGTGCCTTGCGGTTGCGATATTTTTCTGTGAGGTCGGCATCGGCGTCGCCCTCTCCGTAGGCCCCCAAAATCACGCCTTTGGTGCTGCGTTTGCTCCGGGTTTCACGCAGGGCTTCATTGGTGATCGTGGTACGCTGCGCGGGGCGGCGTGCCCAAGTATCCAGCACTGCGGATAGGCGCGCGAGGTCTTCTTGATGGTCTACACTTTCGCCCAGGTCGATTAGTTCATCCGGGTCATCTTGCAGGTCGAACAAGATAGGTCGGATATCCCCGCCGAATTCGATCAGCTTGTAACGCCCTTCGGTGACCATAAATAATCGCGCCTCGGCGGTGTCCAGATCAAGACGCTTGGCCAGAGGCGTCATCGAATAATCATATTCACAAAAGGCGTGGTCGCGCCCTTGGTCCTGCCCGTGCAGCAGCGGCAGCAAAGACGCCCCTTCGAGCACATGATCAAGGTCCGCCATATCGCCACCCGCCACTTCGACGAAGGTCGGCGCAAGGTCGATCAATTGCACCAGCGCATCGGATGAGGTGCCACGGGTCGCGTCGGCTTTGGGTGAGGGATCATAAACGATCATCGGAACTCGAACCGAGGTGTCATGACAGAACGTCTTTTCACCAAGCCAGTGATCGCCCAGATAATCTCCGTGATCCGAGGTCACAACGATCATTGTGTCGTCCATCCGACCGGTGCTTTCGAGCCAATCAAACAACACGCCCATCTGGTCGTCGCATTGCTTGATCAGGCCCATATAAGCGCCCAAAACCTTGTCGCGAACGTGATCCTGAGAGAACGCCTGCCCAACGGGCGCTTTCATCATTCCACCAAAAACAGGGTGGCTTGTCTTACGTTCTTCGTCGCTACGCACCACAGGCAGATAATGTTCGGGCCCATACATATCGTGATAGGGCGCAGGGACGATATAGGGCCAATGGGGTTTGATATAGGATAGGTGACAGCACCACGGCGCATCGCCACGGCTTTCGATGAACTCCATACCACGGCGGGTCAGATAGGGGGTTTCACTATCGTCTTCGATAATATTGGCCGGCTTGTCACTGTTCTCCATGAACCAACCCGACAGAACATTCCCGGCACCATCGTTGGCGGAGTTGGCATAGTCGTGCCACGGGTTGTCCCCCCCATAGCCCTTGTCGCGCAGGTAGTCGTTATACTTGAGCGCACCACCATCATCATAGAACCCATCCGGCCCTTCTGGACGCATCCCATCATCACGTTCGAAAACGTCAAAGCCGCATTCCGACACACGCGCGCCAATCACGCTGTCCGGTTCAAGACCCAGCCGCGCCATGCCTTCGGCGTCGGCTTTCATATGGGTTTTGCCAACAAGCCAACACTCCATACCCAGATTGCGCAGATGGTCCCCCATCGTGCGCTCTCCGACCTTTAGGGGCACGTTGTTCCAAGACGCGCCATGGCTGTGCACATAGCGCCCCGTGTAGGTCGACATCCGCGACGGCCCACAAAGGGGCGACTGGATATAGGCCCGGTCAAACCGCACCCCACGCGCCGCCAACCTGTCGATATGGGGCGTGTGAAGATGCGGATGACCATAGCAGCTTAGATAGTCCCAGCGCAGCTGGTCGAACATGATGAACAGAATGTTCTTGGGATTTGCCATTACGGGTTTTTCTGATCCAGTGTTTCACCATCCGGCACACCAAGGTTGGTTGTATCGGCAACGGCATTTGTACGCTTTGAAAGGAACCAGAAAACCGACAACCCAGACAAGAGCAAAAGCGCTACAGCGACAGGGCTTGTGTAGATGTTCAAAAGATTTCCGTCCAACAAGGCAATTGCCTGTGACAGCGACTTCTCGAACTGCGGCCCAAGGAAGAATGCAATGATAAAGATCACCATCGAATAGCCAAAGCTATGCATCAGCAACCCGAAGACCGCAAAGATTAGCATCACAGTCACGCCAAAGAGACCATTCGTCGCCATCGAAACGCCAACAAAGCAGAGCAAAAGTGCCGATGAGAAGATCACCGCTTCTGGCGCGGAGACAACTTTGACCCATAGACGCAGCCCCGCTTGTCCAACCCATAGGTTGACAAAGTTAGCCATGATCATTGCTCCGAAAAGACCATAGACCAAACGGCCTTGGTTCTGGAACAAAAGCGGGCCGGGCTGCATCCCGTGGATCATGAATGCACTAATGATGAGCGCCGCGGTGACGCTTCCGGGGATGCCGAGCGTCAGCAAAGGAATGAGGTTCGCGCCGACCACTGCAGAGTTGGCGGATTCCGTTGCAGCAATGCCCTGTATATTGCCTTTGCCAAAGCTATCTGGATCTTTTGAGGAGGTTTTCGTCATCGCATAAGACATAAACGCGGCAGCCGTTGATCCGATGCCCGGCAACGCGCCAAGGATCGTTCCAATCGTTGCGCCACGCAACATGGTGTAGCGACAAGACCAATACTCTGCCCACGACACGCGGCGATCCTCTGGATTGCCACTGTCCGGTGGCAAAAAGCCTTGCCCGACGGTGTTATGGCGGTCGGACATACGTCGCAAGATCTCTGATATGGCCAACATCCCGATGGCCACCGATGGCAAAGCAAGCCCGTCGAATAAATCCCAATAGCCGAAAATCAAGCGCGGGGTGAAATGTTCCGGGTCGGTACCAACAAAGGAAAACATCAGCCCAAGTGCGGCCGCAATAACCCCTTTGATCAAGGACTCGCCCATCAGGCCTGAAATGATCGAAAATGCAAAAATCATCAGGGCGACGATCTCGACCGGCCCCATTTTGAGCGCAAGGATCGCCAACGGCGCGGAGACCGTGATCAGGACGATGTCGCTAAATGTATCGCCAGTGACGGATGAGAAAAGCGCCATTTTGGTCGCCTTTAGAGGCTTTCCTTGCTGCGCAAGAGGATAGCCGTCCATGGCGGTCGCCGCGGCATCCGGCGTGCCCGGCGTATTCATCAAGACCGCTGGCACGGCGCCGCCGACAAGCCCGCCCTTGTTGACGCCAACAAGAAAGGCAATGGCCGGCAAAGGGTCGAGCCCGAATGTAAAGGGAATGGCGATGGCCATGGCCATAACCGGACCAATGCCGGGCACGGCCCCAACGAATTGCCCGAGCACAACGCCGAACACGACAAAGAGCAGATTTATGGGTGTAAAAACATCCCCAAAGCCTGCCAAAATTATTGAGAAGTCAACCATAGCGGTGTCCTATCCGGGCAGGGCCCGCTCCAATAGCTGTGTAACAAGAACCCAAATCGCGGCAGGAATAACAACGACTCCTAGCCCCAACCACAGCGGGCGGCGTTCGCCGATTAGGATCATCAAGATTAGCGCAAGAAATGGGGCAACATACATGAACCCAACGAGGGTCATGGCATAGATCGCTACGCCCAAAAGGGCCACGTAGGTCCCGGCTTTAAAGAAAAAGCGAGCATCTGGTGCCTGGTGCGTCGTTGGCCGAAGGACCAACAGGCCACCGCAAACTGCAATGATCCAAGATGTTACATTGGGCATCGTCTTGGGCGATAGATTGCCCCGATCGACGTTTTCCACGTACTCAGGAATTACAAAGAAAAACATCGCCAGACCAAAGAGCAGAAAGAACGCTCCTGTCAGGCGGTCAGTTGTTGTGTGCATCTGGTTCCCCTCCCTTTCGTAAATGCCCCGCCGCAACCTGCGACGGGGCACTGATGTCTAGTTAGAGAACAGTCGTTTGGCGTTTTCGAGGCCATCAACCATCATCTTATGCGCTCCATCGGGGCCCATATTGATTGGCGCGCCCTGTACGGCATTCTGCACAATCTCAGCAACTTCCGGGGACTGAACCGCGCTTTCAATCGCGGCTGAGATAGCCGCCGTTGCCTCAGCACTAGAGCCGTCCTTCATAGCAAGGAAGAACACAGCATCGACAAAGGCGTCCACGCCGGACTCGATGAATGTCAACGTTTCCGGTGCATAAGTCAGACGAGACTGATTGGCACTGGCGATAACTTTCATGTCGCCGGATTCAAGATATGGGAAATGCTCACCCGAAGCGAAGCCAGCCAAGACCTGACCACCCAAGATCAGACGAATAACTTCGGCACCGCCATCAGCAGTCACAAGATTGAAGTCAACGCCGGTCTCACGCGTTGCGGCATTCATCATAAGAACCTGCGGAGGCGCCATGGTTGCAACCGGCATTTTGCCCTGCTCTTCTGCGTAAGCAATCATGCCCTTCAAATCATCAAAGGGCGCGTCGGCACTGGCAACCAACGCCAACTCTGCCTTGGCGATTGTACCGAGATAGTCGAAGCTGTCGATGTCGAACGGCAGCTCATCGCCACGTTGAACCAGCTGAACCAATACAGGAATGCCAACACCCATCCCAATGGTATGGTCATCCGCCGGACGCTGCGACAGGCCTGTAAACATGGCCACGCCACCACCGCCAGGACGGTTTTCAACGATCACATTCCAACCGGTCTGTTCTTTGATAACTTCGGCAAGAACGCGCCCCATTGTATCGGTCGATCCCCCTGCCCCGAAGCCGATCTCGATCGTGATCGGCTTGCTTGGTTCCCAGGTCTCAGCGGCAACTGGTGCCCCCAAAGCCATGAGTGCTACCGCGCTGAGCGCCTTCAGTTTTGACGTAAATTTCAATTGTCTTCCTCCCTAATTCGCGTCGTTCGTTTACTTGTTTTGTTCTATGGCCAACCGTTCAACGGCTCCGGACCGCAAGCTTGCGATCTGAGACAAAAGCCCCTCTGGATCGACCAAAACGTTCGGTTCACCCTCGGCCCGTGCGGCCAAAGCCTGACGGTCCTCCTCAAGACCGTTGGAAAAGCCGTGGGTTGTCAAATGGACATCGATGCCCATGTCTTCGTCCTGTGCCATGCTGCTTAAACGGTCGAGGCTATCGATAAAGGCCTCAACTTGCTCTGGGCCTTCGATGGCATTGAGGCCAAGACCACCAATGGTCACAGCGCGGTATGATTGTCCCTGATCAATCACGTCAAAGGTATATGACGCAGTTCCCCAAGTATGACCCGGCGTTTCCACAACGGAAAAGGTATTATTGCCCAACGTGATCGAATCGCCGTCGGCAACAACCATTTCCGGCTCAACCATATTCCAAGCGCGCCGCCCGCCTTGCGAGGCCTCAGCCGAGGCAACGGCTTCGTCCCAACCGGTTTGGGTCATGACAAATGTCGCATTTGGCAAGAGCGGCTTGAGCATCGCAGCCCCGGCCGCGTGGTCGAAATGTCCATGTGTCATCAGAACGTATTTGATGTCAGCAAGATCAGTGCCCGTTTTCGCAATCTCATCAAGCAACGTTTTGGTGTAGGGGCCATAAAGCGTGTCTATGAGGACAGAGCCTTCATCGGTGTGAACCAACCAGGCAGACACCCAACAGATACCCACATAGTCAACGTTCTCAAATGGCGACCATGGCGCGATGTACTGCTCTTCGGGTGTTCCCAGCCAACGGCCAAGATCCGGAGGCATCTTCCCGGTGCGTCCAAACTCGACGAACCGTCCCAGGATCATATCTGAAGGACATCCTTCAAAGGGTGATTGTGCAAGTGCAGGAGCAGCAAGGCCCAAACCGAGCGCCGCAATCATGCCCTTTCCAAAAAAGTGTGTCATATCTCCTCCTTCGGTAAAAATTTCCCCGGATTCATCAGGCCTTTCGGGTCCAAAGCGTGTTTGATTGCACGCATCGCGACCAACTGGCTGCCTTGCTTAAGCTCACGCATCACGCCGAGCTTGCTTTGCCCGATCCCATGCTCTGCCGAGAACGACCCGTTCAGGCGCACCAGTAGCGCAAAAGCCTTTTCTTTTGCACGATTTAGGGGCAACTCTGCCCAGTCCTTACCGGGGGCTGCGCTAAGAGCATAGTGCAGGTTTCCATCACCAAGATGACCGACCGTAAGGGGCTGAAACCCCATATCAGATACGACGGTGTCCATCGCTTCAACGAAGTCCGCTACGGCAGCCAAGGGAAGAGAAATATCCATGTGGTAAGCTGGGCCATTCTTAGTGATGGCCTCAAGAATGGATTCACGCATGGACCACAAATCCATTCGCTGCTGTTCCGACTGCGCAATCATCGCATCCACGACGATCTCTTCTTCCATCAACTCTTCAAGCGCCGCGAAGACCATGTTTTGCAGACGTGTCTCTCCGTCATCCCCGGTTTCGGCATCGTCCTTGCGGCTTGAGGCCACCTCAAAGAAAAGACCTGTTTCGGCAGCCTCCTCTAGCGGACGACGTGTTGCGGGAAATTCCTTGCAAATCACATCGACCGCGGCGGCTGGCATATATTCATAGGCCTCTACGCCACCACCAGTGCGATCCTGCAACGCATTTAGCGCCTTTGGCGCATCCTTAAGGGATGCCAGCGAAAGAAACCCGGTCGTGCGCGTAAGGGGCAAGGCAGACAGTTTGAAAACCGCCGCCGTGATGATGCCCAACGTCCCCTCGGCACCAATCAGCAAATCTTTTAGGTCGTATCCTGTGTTGTCCTTACGCAGCCCCGTCAACGCGTTGATCACCGATCCATCAGGCAGAACAGCTTCGATCCCAATGCACAACTCGCGGGTCGTTCCATATTTCACGACATTAGAGCCACCCGCGTTGGTGGATAGTGCGCCGCCGATCATGGCGCTGCCTTGGGCCCCAAAAGTCAACGGAAAGACCAAGCCAGCGTCAAGGGCGTGTTCTTGGGCGGTTTGCAGGATGACACCCGCATCAAGAGTGATCGTGCGCGCACTTTTGTCCAATGCGCGAACCGCGTTCATGCATTCCAACGAGACAACGATGCTTTCGCTGTCACCAACCGAAACCCCACCGCCGCAAAGTCCGGTGCGACCGCCTACAGGAACAATTGATACGCCGAAAGCGTGGCACGCCCGGACAATGTCTGCGACTTCGTGGGTGTTTTTAGGGCGAACAATTGCGAGAGGCGTCCCAGAATACTGGCCCGTCCAATCTGTACGATAGGGCGCGGCCGCATCCGCGGCCCCCGGCATGACATACGACGGACCAACGATCTCCTCGAGACGCGCCAACAGCTCTTCCGACGATCGAATAGTCATTCCGGCGAGAGCATCCACATCAGACATCGCAAGTTTTCCCATCATACCCAAGATTCCCAAACTACCATGGTACATTTCGACTCGGCCTGTCAATTGACTTCTACCATGGTAGTTTGGTACTTGAGGATAATAGCAAAAATCTTCATTCGTGGGCTCATGAACATTTACTCTGAGCATAGATCTGTGACCGAAGTGACTGCGGAAAAGATTCGCGAAGCGATCATTCTGGGATCGTTTCCGCTTGGGACAAAGCTGTCAGAGCAAAAGTTGGCCGATCTCTATCAGGTCAGCAGATCGCCCGTCCGTGAGGCATTGGTTCTGCTGCAGATTGAGGGCCTTGTCAGAATTTTTCCAAAGCGGGGGTCCTTTGTCTTTTCACCCGATGAACGAACGATCCTGGACCTTTGCGAGCATCGCAGCGTATTGGAAACGATTTCACTCAAGCTCGGGATTGAGCGGAACCATGCCAGTCTTTTAGACGGCTTGAGATTGGGCATCGATCAGATGCGAACCGCCGTTCTATCCAAGAATACAAAAGACTATTCTCTCGGCGATCTAAGGTTTCACCGTTCAATCATTGCGAGCAGTGGCAACAGCTCGATGATTGACGCCTATGAGTCAACCATCGGGCGCCTTATGGCGCTGAGGACTCATCTCTTTACTGTCAGCGGCATCCAGTTGGATCGGTCTATGCAAGAGCATGTCGAAATGCAGGAAGCTTGTGAACAGAGAGATGCCAAGAAAGCCCAAGCCATATGCACGCGGCATATCAACCACCTTGGTGAACACTTCAGAGAAGAGCAGCCCGACAATTCGGAATAAAGGCGGGCCAAAGGTCTGCCTCTCAAGGGGGGCACACAGGCAATTCGTCGCTGCCGATCCGTTTGGCTTACACCAACGCAGCGCAAGCAAAACACATCAGACTTTGAAAAGAGATTTAGCGTTTCTGCGTCACGTAAATTGGCCAGTGAGTTCCAACGCCCCTTCTGGTGCGCCATTTCAAAAGCACCTGCATCCTAGGCCCGTCAGGTCAGCGCCTAAAGAATAGATCGCGCTTGTTGTTCAAGGCTTTGTCTCCCGAAGCAACCGTTCTTCTTTTTCACCGAAAGAGCTTGGAACCGCAGTCTGCCTTGCAATGTCATACCGGCCTCAATACGCGAAAGAGTCTTGATAGGTACGACGCGGTGATTTTTCTTAGCACTCTTCTATCGCCTTGGCCAAATCCGAAACTTTGAAGGGCTTGTTCAAAAGAATGCGCCCAACAGCCGTATCCCCACTCTTGCCCAGCGCCTCAGCCGGGTGCCCAGACATAAAGACAATTTTGATGTCCGGGTGTGTCTGCGCGACGTCATGAACGAACTGAGGACCGCTTTTGCCTCCCGGAAGCACAACATCGGATAAAATGAGTGACGTTTCAGGATGTTGCTCCAAGACATCATGACCGGACGCGGCATCTCCTGCGGCAACTGGTTTATAGCCAAGGTTGATGAGCATTTGGACCGCCAAATCACGCAAGGCAGGATCGTCTTCAACGACCAAAACGGTCTCGCCTTGTCCTTTGGGGACCTCCTTGTTTTCTGTTGCGGTGGCTTTGCTTTGTCGTGCGACCGAACGGGGCAAATACAAATTTACCGTTGTTCCAGACCCAAGTTCGCTGGTGATGGCGAACTGACCACCAGATTGCTGTGCAAACCCGAGGACCATTGACAACCCAAGACCACTGCCTTCGCCGACACCTTTTGTGGTAAAGAAAGGTTCGCACGCATGTTCAATCGTATCTTTTGACATGCCTGTTCCCGTGTCTGTCACAGACAGCACGACATAATCACCCTCGTCGATCAACAATGCCTTGTTTTTGGCAGCGCCGGAAAAAGATGTATTGGAACATGAAATTGACAACGTTCCACCTGTGGGCATGGCATCCCGTGCGTTCAATGCCAAATTCAGCAGCGCATTCTCGACCTGTCCCGGATCGGCCAAGGCCGACCAAATTCCAGGTTCGACCGAGAGTTTTAGGTCAATGCTTTCTCCAATTGCGGGTTTGAGCAAAGAGGGCAGAACCGTCATCAATCCGGACAAATCCAAGGCGACCGGACGCAAGGGTTGTCGCCGCGCAAACGCCAACAAACGTTGAGTAAGTTCCGCCCCCCGCTCAGATGCCCGAACAATGGACATGATGTGAGGAGCAGCCGCTTTGTCATCAACAATGTCTTCCAGCAACTCGGCATTTCCGAGGATGACCGCCAGTAAATTGTTGAAATCATGCGCCACTCCACCGGTGAGTTGGCCAATCGCTTCCATTTTATGTGCTTGATGAAGCCGGTCTTCCAAATCAATGCGGTCCGTAATATCCGTCAAAATGCCAGTTGATCGGATCGCACGGCCTTCTTCGTTGGCAGTGGCCTGCCCACGCGCCAAAAACCAACGATAGTCCCCAGACTTTGATCGAATTCTATATTCCGACGAGAGGCCTATGCCCGTGTCCTTGAGATGCAAGAGCACGTCATTGCGGTAGGTGTCGCGATCATCCGGATGAACAATAGGAGCAAGTGAAGTGCGCGTCAGGTCCTCAAACTCTTGGTCGGTGTACCCCAATCCGCGTGCAAAACCCGGCGAAAAATAACGGTCCTGAGTTTCAAAATTCCAATCCCAGATAGTCAATGCCTCGACAGCCAAGGCCAGACGCTTCTGGCTTTCTTGCAGGGCTAGGTCTTTTTGGCGCTGCTTGGTCACGTCTTGACCAACGGTCACCAGACCACCACTTTCGAGCCGCTGCTCATGTATTTGCAAAATAGTACCATCTTCTCGAACAACTTCGAAAGAGGCCTTCTGAAAATTCCGACGACGCGCCAGGCTGTCGGCAAGATACGCCTCCTCCTTGCCGTCAATCCCTGCTATCAAACCCAGTTCAATATTTGCACGCAAAAAGCTCTCAAAACTTGTTCCCGGAACAGTCACCTCAGGTGTTTTCTTGTTTAACTCCCGAAATATACGATTCCCGAGCACCAGATTATCATTGGCATCCCAAAGACTGAAAGTCTCGTTTAAACCTTCAACTGCACTGGCTAGAAATTGATTGGATTTCTCAACCTGGCTACGCGCCCGCACGGTTTCCGTCACATCCGTTGCCACCCCCCGATACCCCGTGAAAACACCTTGGCTATCAAAGGTTGGCACGCCAGACGTACGAACCCATTTTTGTTCACCATGCACCCGAATAGCATAGACGAAATCTTTAAAAGGCCGGTGGGCCTCAAGGTCCGCAAAATGCCCCACCCACTCTTGGTCGTCCCCAACTGATTGGCGAAAGTCCCCCCGTTTTCGACCAATAAAATCTTTGCGCTCCACGCCAAAAAACGTTTCGATCCCCTCCGAGCACCATGTAACGTAGTTGCCCTGATCCATTTCCCAGAACCAATCTGAACTGGCCGACGCAAATTCCCGGAACCGTTTTTCGCTATGCATCAAAGAGGTTTGCCGCTCAATCAAAAGATGAGTAAGACCTCCAAGAACCACAGAAAGTGCGACGCCAAGCGTCAGTATCAGCTCGTCAACATAGGTATCGGCCTTGAGCGCGTAGCGTGGCAGAGGAGCAACCGACACATGCCACTCTCGTCCGCCAACTTTGATCACATTCACATCAGTCGCAGCGTCGTCGACCAGCACATCTGCTGTGGCAAAAAGCTCTTGTCCGCTGTCATCCACACGAATACCAAAGTTCTCGATCGGGTCTTGATTGATTGCGTTTCTCATTAACGGTGCCACACGAAAAACAATGTTTAGATACCCTGTACGTTGGCCCCGTGCGACCAATGGCAGATAAGCAACAAAACCAGTACCGCCTTGGGCCAAAGTAATCGGCTGAGTGACTTGGAGAGTGTCTGTTCTATCCGCCCGCGCAAGTGTTTCCGAAGGAACAGGCAGAGTTTTCAGGTCTAGGCCCAACGCCGCGGCATTGCCCTCAACAGGTGTAACTATTCGAATTACGCCTTCTGCATCCACCCAGTTTAAAGCTTGTAGGTCGCCAAAAAGCTGGTGGAAAAGGTCTGACTCGGTCCGAAATACGTCGACGTCGAACACGCCTCGGCCATTGAGATGGCTACGAAGCAATTCTGCAGCGTTCAGTCGCGCCGCCAAATGAGTTTCCAACCGGGCCGCGAAGTTCGAGCTCACGACACGTGTCTCGGTAGCCAGACGGTCATCTTGGATACTTAAGTGCACTTTATAGAAAAAGACGGACGCAGCCAAAGTTGCCAACGTAGCACACAAAGGGATTATGAAAGTCGACTTAAACACCATAAGCCACTGCAAATTCTATTCTTTTCTGTGGAATGGACAAAGATGAATGATCTCTTTTGGTCAACTGATTTCCAATCTCGCCTTCAAGAAAAACAACACACGTAGATCTCAATGACTGTTGTGGCTTTTGCTGTGGCATTGGCTTTATCAACCTCCCCTTGATCTACTTCTTTGGGTCAAGTCACCAAGTCCTTAAAACTTTTGATGGTTTATAATTATACCAAAGTAAAACGCCTCAGTCAGGACCATCATTTCAGATCAATATAAGGTCAAAATTAACTCATCAGAGGTTAGAATACTCAAGAAATTTGAAACCGCGAATTCTAGTGTTGAAACTAACCTGATCCTCGGAGCTCTTTTAATGCAAGCCATCTTTTCGTTACCTGTGCGCACACTTAGCCGGGCAATTGTATTTTCAATTACATTTACCGCATTGATGGTCGCCGCCATGTCCCTTTGGACCGTACAGCGAACTGGCACTGCTGTTTCATTGATGGGGGAATTTGAACAACGTGCCGATCCGAGTACCACTGCTCAAAACGAACTCATTCAAGCCCTGGGTTATGGGGGAATGATTCACGCATTCAAAAACTACGTTCTACGCGGAGAGGAAAAATACTACCGAGCTGCAAACCAAAATGCGGGTGCCGCCCTTTCGTCGTTGGAGAGTTTGATGAATCTAGAGCCCAGCATGCGGTCAGATTTGGAACCGGTCTCTCGTACGATTGTAAACTACGTTGACGCGCTTTTAACTGTCAAAGACCTTTACGCACAGGGCACCACTCCTGAAGAAATTGACGCGCTGGTAAAAATTGACGATGGACCGGCGCTGGCCGCTATTGAGGCCCTTGTAGTATCCCAAGTACATGAGCTTGATGGGAAAAAAGTTAAATCTAGCCTTCTGGCTGAACTGCGTGACCATCTAGGCTACGGCGGTATGATTCATCAATTCAAAAACCTTGTACTGCGCCAAGATACTCCGCGAATTGAAAAGGCACGTACAGCTTCGATGGCAGCGCAAAACACCATCGCACAACTCAGCGCCTTAGAGATGAGTGATGAGGAAAGCCAAGCCCTGAAAAACCTGGCTTTGGTGATTTCAGAATACACAAAGGCATTGGACAGCATTTCAAGCCTGATCACAGCTGGTAAATCCGCTAGCGAAATCGACGCAAAGGTCAAGATTTCAGATGGGCCCGCCTTGGTAGGGCTGCGAACCCTTGATGCCGCTGTTGCTATGGAAGGGCGCGCAATTTCTTCCAAAATGACCAAGGACCTGCGCACCTCCCAAACGTTGCTCGGACTGATTGGGGCTATCGTTGTCATTCTCAGTTTGGCAACAGCTATTGGAACACGGGAGGTTTTGCGCCGTGGCGTTGTGTCAAAACAAGCTCAAACAGATGCTAAGGCCGCCGCTCTGCAACATGAACGCGACGATTTTCAGAATCGCATCGCGGTGTTGGCTGCCAACGCAAGCGCGGGCGATTTCAGTCAGCGAATCGCTCATCCTTATTCAGATGAGACGCTGGCCGGTGCAGCGGCACATCTGGACCAACTTCTTGAAACCATAGAAACTGGATTGGAGTCAGTAATCGAGGTAAGCCATGCCTTAGCGTGCGGTGACCTCAGCCGGCGAATGGATGGCGAATTCGATGGAGCATTTGGGCGGCTTCAAATGTCTTTAAATGAAGCCATGGTCGCAATTGCCGCATCCGTTCGTGATGTCCTTCTCAGTTCAACAGAAATCTCCGACTACACAGCCAATATTTCTTCGGCGACATCCGATTTGGCTAAGCGCACGGAAACCCAATCGAATAGTCTGGAAACCAGCGCTGAAACCCTGTCGCAACTGACAACATCGGTTCAGGAAATCAGTAGCAAGGTCGCGGAGGCCCGCAGTACTGCTGAGGCCGCCAATGGACTTGCGCAAAATGGCTCTTCAGTCGTTGAGGAAGCTGTGTCAGCCATGGATAAGATTGTGGAAACCTCAAAGAAAATATCAAAAGTAACTGAACTTATTGAGGAAATCGCATTTCAAACCAATCTTTTAGCTTTGAATGCCGGCGTAGAAGCCGCGCGTGCCGGAGACAGTGGTCGCGGGTTTGCAGTTGTCGCGGCCGAAGTTCTAGCTTTGGCACACCGCGCGTCGGATGCTGTTCAAGAAATCAATGATTTGATTAGTGCCAGCGAGATCGAAATTGAAGACGGGGCGGGGCGCATTGCCCAAGCCGGGGCATCAATCAAGAGCATTTCAGGATATGTTCAGGATTTAGATACTGCAATCGAGAGTGTTGCGAACTCTACACAAAATCAAGCCTCTAGGCTCGAACAAGTCAATAATTCAGTCTCAGAACTCGAAGGTGTAACACAGCAAAACGTTTCAATGTTTGAAGAGACTGCGGCGTCAATTCAGTCACTAAACGAACTAACCGATAGCTTGATTGCGACGGGTGCGCAGTTTGTTGTCGATGGGTCCGTTGAAGTTGATCAAAGCGTAGCTACCTTAAAGAAAGCGAGTTAGGTTCAGTCCACCTTGGTCGGTTGGAGGTCGTTATTTAGTAACCTCCAATGAACAAGACCAATCCCGATGCGTGACTTACAGCTTTCCAATCGCTCCTTTCTTTCGAAAGCTTCTGGTCCACTTTTCAGCACCATTGCCTATCGAGGGTAAAACTGCGACTGGACCTTTTTAGTTCGCCCAATGGACGTTAACGGAAGACACGATATCAACTTTTTCAAAGACTTACGGCATCTATTCACGCGCATGATAGACGTCTCTTGTTGGGTAGGTTTCCGATGCCCTGCTAACCGGAATACTTCGCTTTTTCTCTCTGCTCTCAAAAATATAGGGAGCGCTCTACTTGCGCGCGTCGTATTGTCCGACTGCACACGACCTTTTAGGGAACTTTAAAATGCTGACACCATTTCACCTTGCTTTCAACGTGACCAACCTCGACGAGGCTCGGGCGTTTTATGGTGGCGTCTTGGGCTGCGATGAGGGACGGTCAACAGAAAGCTGGGTCGATTTCAACTTTTTTGGTCATCAAATATCGCTGCATCTTGGGCAGCCCTTTGACAGCAAGCCAACTGGGGTCGTTGGCGTTCACAAGGTGCCCATGCCACATTTAGGAGTGGTTTTACACATGTCAGAATGGAAATCCCTAGCGGATAGGCTAACCTCAGAGGGGCTGGATTTTGTCATTCCCCCAACGCTCCGGTTTGCTGGGGAGCCCGGTGAACAGGCAACTATGTTTTTCTACGATCCGAGCGGGAATCCCATTGAAATGAAGGGTTTTTCCAACATGAACGATGTCTTCGCCAGCTAGCAGTCAAGCAAGGCGGGCAGAGCCGATTTTAAAATTTTTCCGGTTGCAGCCGATGGGAGCTTGTCGACAATGACGATCCGTGAAGGTCGCTTGTAACCGGCTAGGTTTTTGGCCGAAAACTGGCGCAAATCGGCTTCGGTGGGCCAATCTGACTTTGACGCCTCAACAAAGGCACAGACCTGTTCATCGCCGTCTTCCAACACACCGATAACCGCGCATTGGATGACTTGCGGATGATCATTCAGGGCCGCTTCGACCTCAGGTGGGTACACATTGAAGCCCCCATGAATAATCAGCTCTTTTGAACGTCCCATGATATGCAGGTTGTCATCATCATCAAATCGCCCCAAGTCGCCGGTTCGTAGCCAACCAGCTTCTGCAAAGGCCGCTGCCGTTTCGGGGTCGTTGCGGAAATACCCCTTCATCACGCCGCCGCCGGACACCAAAATTTCGCCGATATTTCCCTCGGCACCCGGGGCCGCGACGTCCAGTTTGACGCCAACACCTGGAAAGGGTTGGCCCACCGAAATATCGTCGTTGCTTGTATCATGGCGCGTCAGGCAAATGCCCGCCGTCGCTTCGGTCATGCCATAGCCATTTTGCAAGGGCAGACCAAAAAAGGCCTCGGCTTTGCGCTTCCAATCAATGTCTAGCGGCGCAGCCCCCGACGAAATATAGCGCAAGGTGTCGACCGGCAATCGGTCATGCCCCTGCTCTTTGGTGTACTGCATCAGCTGCGCCAGCATTTGAGGAACCGATGACAACAACGTCACGCCCTCCATCAACGCCGAATAAAGGTTGACCGGGGAAAACCGCGGTTCAATACGAATTGACGCCCCAGACATAACCGACGCCATCACCACCGATGCCAAGCCAAACACATGACTCATCGGCAAAACGCCATAAAGCGTATCGGCCTGAGTGATACAACGCACCCCGCTAGACACGCCCCCGCCGAAAACCAGATTGTCATGGGTAAGCATCACCCCCTTAGGCATCCCAGTTGTGCCGGTTGTGTAGAGGATTGTTGCGACATCACTCAACACCGGCTCTGGGTCCGATTTGGAGACAAAAGCCTGTAAATGACCGGACAGTGCGACCGTCGGCTGCGCTCCCATTTTGTCAGCATGGGTTTTAGCGTTTTGCGACACCGATGTTGTAAACAAAACCAACGCCGGGCTTGCGTGGTCAACAACACGGGTGATCTCAGCCTCCGTTTGACGGGCATTGAATGGGATCACTGCAGCGCCCAACCGAGACGCGGCAAACAAGGACGCCACAACAGGCGCACAGTTTTCCATTATCACCAAAACGCGATCGCCGGCACGCACTCCCAAATCGGCCATTTCCTCGGCCAGTTTGACAACTTGGTCGTGCAAATCTTGGTAACTCCAATCATGTCCGATCGTGTCGGTCAAGGCGCGCACCGTTGGTGTTTCTTTGACACGTTGATCCAAAAGATGATGAATAAGCATGCTCATGCGGCCCCCTCACGCAAACCATCCAGTTGCCCCAGAACTTGCTGCATTTCGTGTTCAATCTGATGAAAAATCTCGGCCATTGGCGTCACGGCATTGGTCAACCCCAAGGCATGACCTGCCGATAGCAGACCGTGTGACACATCCCCGGTTTCATAGGCTTGTCGGCCAATCTTGCCAGAGACAAGCGGCATCAGCTCAGAAATCGTGACATCGGGGTTGTCCCGTTCCATCTTGGCCACGGCTTGCGTCGTTTCATTCGCCAAGGTCCGCACCGTGTTGCGCACACTGGCCATTGTTAGCACAGTATCGCGTTCTGATGCAGCGGCGATGGCGCGTTTATAATCGGGATGGGCATTTAGTTCCTCGGAAACCAAAAGCCGCGTGCCCATCACCACGCCCGACGCGCCCATTGCCAGGGCTGCGACAATCTGGGACCCATGCCCAACCCCGCCGCCAAGTATAAACGGAATGTTCAGATCGCGCCCGGCCATAGCACCGTTCACAAAACTACCGATCATATCCAAACCCGGATGGCCACCGCATTCAGCGCCAACAATGGACACCATATCGACACCGACGGATTGAGCTTTGAGCGCATAACGCACCGCCGGAACCTTGTGGATCACCGTCAACCCAAGACCCCGCAAAAGCGGAAGATAGGGTTCAGGATTGCGCCCGGAGGTTTCAATGACCTCAACACCTTCTTCGGCGGCAAGGCGAAAAACGGTTTCAGTTCTATCACCAGGTACCAGTTTGGGCAGCATGGAGACATTGACGCCAAAGGGTTTGCCTTGGCAAAGCTTATGCGCGCGTTGGATTTCAGCCCGCAAATCAGCATCATCGGGAAAACTTGCCGCCGTCAGAAACCCCAATCCACCGGCATGGGCGGCCGCGGCGACATAATCGGCATCGGCAAGCCACATTAACCCACCCGCCAGAATAGGAAGTCGCAGTCCGAAACGGCGCGTCAGGTCGGTTTGTAGAACAGTCATGATGAAAACTCTGCTTTGCGTTTTTCAAGAAAGGCGCGAATGCCTTCAGCGGCTTCGGGACCACCCTGCGCCTCAACCATAAACGCCGCCTCCCGGTTGAGTTGATCCGTCAATGGGGTGTCTGATGCGTTTGCCAAAAGCGCGCGAATACGAGATTGCGCCTGCGCCGGTCCAGCAGCCAACTCAGCCGCCAAAATCAAGGCATCATTAAATGCCTCGCCTTTGGGGCAAAGCTTGGTGATCCCGCCATGATCCGCCAATTGCGCGGCACTAATCGGCTTGCCTAACAAACACATGTGCATGGCCAATTGCCGGGGCAAAAGACGTGACAAACTATGGGTCAACCCACCATCGGGCGTCAAACCGGCTTTGACATAGGCTGCGGTGAACTGACTTTCTTTGGAAGCAACGACCAGATCACAGGCCAGAACCAAAGCCAACCCGGCCCCTGCCGCGCCGCCCTCGACCGCCGCGATGATCGGAACGGGGCACTCGGCCATAGCGCGAATAACACCATGCAACACCTCGACTTTGGCGCGACGCTCTTGGCGGGCTAGGGTCGCGCGCGTTGCTAAAACGCCCAAGTCGCCGCCCGCACAAAAGAAATCGCCACCGGTTAGGATGAGGGTCCGAATGTCCGGAGCTTTGGATTGCTCAATCGCATCAAGCAGCCTCTCATAGAGCTCGGGCGTGATCGCCCCGCGTTTAGCGTTGGTGTTGTGAATGATCAAACATGTGTCGCGTTTGTCGAGGCGAACACTCATGCCGCCCCCAAAGCAATGAACCGCTCCAAGTGATGATCCGTGTCCCCAAAGCGGTGATCAGACATGACAATGCGTTTGATATAGCGGCCCAAAGCGTATTCTTCTGTCATCCCGATGCCACCATGCATTTGGATGCATTCTTCGGCGACCAAACGCGCCGAACGCCCAATAAGGTTCTTGGCGGCGCTGATATGCCGATCCCGTACGGGGGCCTTAGCCTCAAGGTTCGCAGCAGCCAAAATCACCATCGAGCGGGCTTGTTCTACCGCAACCATCACATCCACCAAACGATGGGAAAGGGCCTGAAAACTCCCGATAGGACGCCCAAATTGTTTGCGCGTCATGAGGTAGTCCTGCGTCATCGCAACCGAGACATCCATCGCCCCGAGAACTTGCGCCATTTCCGCCAATGTACCCGCCGCTATTGATTGGCATAGCGCGTCAAACCCGTTTTCTAACAATGGCTTGCAAGGGGTATCAGTCATAGACACATCCGATGCCATGCCCCCCTGAGCAATTTTATAGCTGCGAAGCTGCAGCCCCGGTGCATCCTTTTCAACCAGATAGAGCCCAATGCCCTCTGGGGCATCGCTATGGCCCGAATGACGGGCCGACACGATCAAGGTGTTGGCGGCATCCGCGCCCACAACAACCGATTTTTCGCCATTGATCAGGCCACCTTCGAAACGGGTTTCGACCCAATTTAGATCATAGCGCGCAGCCGTTTCGCCATGCGCAAGAACCGACTTTTCCGATCCCGACACCAAGGGCTCCACATCCTGACCGGCCAAAGCCATGACCACACCTGGCAAGAGAGCGTTGTCGATCATGGCGACATCCAGAGCGGCCCGCCCCAGTTCTTCGAAAACAACCGCAAGGTCAAAACCGGTGCCGCCAAAGCCGCCATTGTCTTCCGAGAAAAGCGCGCCGATCACACCCAATTCGGCCAGCCCGTTCCACCGATCTTTGGACGCCCCGGCCAAATAGCGGCGAAGGCTGTCTTGGAGCATTTGTCGTTCTTCGGTCAGCTCAAAGTTCATTTCGCGCCCCTCATCATCTGTTTCGCATAAATCTCGCGCTGAATTTCGTTCGAGCCACCAAAGATCGAAAGCTTGCGGTTGTTAAAATAGCTTGCCGACACAGCACCAGCATCCAGCGGATCGGGCAACGGCGCATTTCCCTCGATGCTTTCCGAGGCAAACGGCATCGCATGGGGGCCAACCGCACGGCGCGCCAGATCGGTGATTTCCTGACGGATTTGCGTGCCCTTGATCTTCAAAAGCGAGCTTTCGATACCCGGTGCTTGCCCTGCGGCGGCCTTGGAAATAATTCGCAAATTGGTGGTCGACATCGCCATCAAGTCGATCTCGACTTGGGCAACGCGGGCGGCAAAATGTGGGTTTTCAATCAATGGCCTACCACCAGAACGCGCCCGTGCTGCAATCCGTTTCACGTTGTCCAACCCGGCACGGCTAAACCCAACCCCGGCGATGTTGGTGCGCTCATGCGTCAAAAGGTATTTGGCGTAGGTCCAGCCTTTGTTTTCTTCACCAACAAGGTTTTCCACCGGGACACGTACGTCGGTGAACCAGACTTCGTTCACCTCGGCCCCGCCATCAATCAAGGTGATCGGTCGCACCTCGACACCGGGGCTATCCATATCAATCAACAGAAAAGAAATGCCCTCTTGTTTCTTGGCGTCGGGATCGGTGCGCACCAAGCAAAAGATCATGTTGGCGTGTTGTCCCAACGTCGTCCAGGTCTTTTGACCCGTCACAACATAGTGGTCGCCGTCCCGTATGGCGCGAGTTTTCAGGGCCGCAAGGTCGCTCCCTGCCCCCGGTTCGCTATACCCCTGACACCACCAATCCTCACCGTTTAGAATGCGCGGCAACCAATGGTTCTTCTGCGCTTCCGAGCCAAAATTTTGCAAAACCGGCCCTAGCATCGCCAAGCCAAACGGCACCACACGCGGCGCAAAGGCCAGCGCGCATTCTTCTTCAAAGATATGGCGTTGGACTGCGCCCCATTCCGCGCCGCCAAAGCGTTTGGGCCAATTGGGGGCAAGCCAGCCGCGGCCATTCAATTGCGCGTGCCAAAACTCGTGATCCTCCTTGGACAGACCTTTGTTTAAACGGGTTTTATCCGCCAATTCCTTGGGCAGTTTGTCGGCCAGAAATGCCCGCACTTCGGCGCGAAACGCATCATCTTCTGCGGTGAAACTCAGGTCCATTTCCCGCTCCTCTTAGTAGATTTCAAATAGGCCAGCCGCACCCATGCCACCGGCAATACACATGCTGACAACACCCAATTTGGCCCCACGCCGCTGTCCTTCTCGGAGCAAATGTCCCGCCAAACGCGCGCCGGTCATGCCAAAGGGATGGCCAATCGCAATCGAGCCGCCATTGACGTTTAGCTTCTCGGGATCAATTCCCAAGTGCCGCTGGCAATAGAGAGCTTGGCTGGCAAAGGCTTCGTTGATTTCCCAAAGGTCGATATCAGTCACGTTCAACCCATGTCGTTCCAACAAACGTGGGATCGCAAACACCGGGCCGATCCCCATTTCCTCTGGGCCACATCCTGCAACCGCAAAACCTTTGAACGCCCCCAAAGGCGATAACCCGCGGCGTTCGGCATCGGCGGCTTCCATCATAATCAAAGCCGCCGCGCCGTCCGACAATTGCGAAGCGTTTCCGGCTGTGACACAGCCCCCCTCGCGCACGGGATTAAGGCCGTTCAAGCCTTCAAGCGTTGTTTGGGGTCGATTGCATTCGTCCCGATCAACAAGAGCGTCGCGCTGTGAAATCTCTCCGGTTTCGCGATCTTTAACGGCCATAACTGTCTGCATAGGAAGGATTTCTTCCGCGAAAAGACCCGCGTCTTGGGCGCGGGCAATACGCTGTTGCGAGACAAGGCTAAACGCATCCTGATCGTCACGGCTCACGTCATAACGTACGCCAACAAGATCGGCGGTTTCGATCATGCTATTATAAACCTCGGGCATTTGGGCCATTAAGGTCGGTTCCGGAACGCGGCGAATTTTAGGCTGGATCAGACTGATACTTTCAACACCACCGGCGATTTGCGGCCCTGCCCCGTCTCGGATCGCGCTGGCGGCGGTTGCCACCGCTTGCAAGCCTGAGGCGCAAAAACGGCTCACGGTTTGCCCAGCCGAACCTTTGTCCAAACCGGCCATCAACCCGGCCTGTCGGGCTATATTGCCCCCGGTTTCAGCTTCGGGATAGCCACAGCCAATCACCACATCCTCAATGGCATCGGCTTCCACGCCGCTGCGTTCCATCAAGGATGAAATCACATGCGCGGTCATAGTGACGCCGTGGGTTTGGTTGAAAGACCCTCGAAAAGACTTCGCCAAGCCGGTGCGGCCTGCATCTACGATAACGGCTTGCTTCATTGGCCCGCTTCCTTGTTCAGATCATGGAAACTGCGCCCCGAGGCTACCAGCTCTTGCAAAAGCGGGGCGGGTTGCCAGAAAAACGCGTCTTCTTGGGCATAGGTTTTGATATCGTCGAGCAGCGCCGGAAGGCCTTGCATGTCTGCCCATTTCAGCGGGCCACCGTGGTAGCGCGGAAATCCGTAGCCCATAAGCAGAACCATATCGACGTCCAGAGGGCGGCGCGCGATACCTTCGCCAAGAATTTTGGCCGCCTCATTGACCATCGCGGCCATGTAGCGGCGCAAAATCTCGTCGTCACCAAAGGTGCGCGGCGTGATCTTAAGATCGGCGCGCTCGGCTTGGACCAATGTCATAACATCGGGGTTTTCAACCTTACTCCGGCCTTCGTAAATGTAATATCCACGTCCGGTTTTTTGACCGAAATGCCCCTGTTCACAGAGCTTATCGGCGTAGGTCGGCACGCGTTCTTTTGGGTCGCGTGTCGTGGCAAGGCGCTTGCGATTGGCCCAGCCAATATCGAGCCCCGCCAAATCGCCAACCGCGAAAAGCCCCATCGCAAAACCGAAGTCTTCGAGAACCCGGTCGATTTGAAACGGGGTGGCCCCATCCAAAACCATATGGTCGGCGCAACTGCGGTAGGTGAACATCATTCGATTGCCAATAAACCCATCGCAAACACCGGACCGAACCGACGTCTTACCCAGTTTTTTGCCCAAGGCAAAACCGGTCGCAACCACATCCGGAGCTGTTTTCGCCCCGACCACTACCTCAAGAAGTTTCATCACATGGGCAGGGCTGAAAAAGTGCAAGCCAATGACATCTTCGGGGCGGGACGTGGCGGTCGCGATCTCATCAAGGTCAAGGTATGAAGTGTTCGAGGCCAAAATCACACCGGGCTTGGCCACAGCATCGAGCTTTGCAAAGACCTGTTTCTTGACATCCATGTCTTCAAACACCGCTTCGATGATGAGATCCGCCTGAGACAGATCGCTGTAATCGGTGGCACAGTTCAGAGCGTCACTTAGGATCTGATCATGTTTGGTCTGACTGATCTTTCCGCGCTTTAGCGCTCCGGCCAAATTGCCGGCAATCCGAGCCCGAGCAGCGCTTGCGCCATCAGCCGTCATCTCGATCAAGGTCACTGAGAGGCCCGTTAGCAAAGCGGCGGTGGCAATCCCCGCCCCCATTGTCCCGCCACCAATTACCCCCAAAACGGTGAGATCGCGCGGAGCAACACCGTGCAATTCCGGCAATTTGCCAACCTGTCGCTCGCCAAAGAACGCATGGATCATACCTTGGCGTTGGTCGGTTTCCATCATGGACATGAACAATCGGCGCTCATTGTCCAAGCCTTGATCAAATGGCAGCTTTGATCCGGCCTCAACCGCCTCGACTGCAACAACAGGCGATAGTTGACCACGGGCCTTTTTGGCCACTGCAGCTTTGGCGGCGTCAAAATCAATTGCAGCGGGTACCGGCAGTTGGCTAACAGGGCGAGTTCCGGCCCCGGAGGCCATCAATTCGCGGGCATAGGCCAGTCCGAGCTCACATGGATCACCGTCTTGGATGCGATCAATCAAACCCATATCCAAGGCTTTGGAGGCTTCAATTGGGCGACCCGACGTGATCATCTCGATCGCGGCCTCATACCCGGTGACACGGGGCAAGCGTTGCGTCCCTCCCGCGCCGGGCAACAGACCCAAATGCACCTCCGGCAGGCCCATTTGGGCCGACGGTACCGCCACGCGGTAGTGACAGCCAAGCGCAATTTCCAAACCACCCCCAAGGGCCGTGCCATGCATCGCCGCAATCACCGGAATGGCGCAAGCTTCAATAGTGTTAATCACCCCTGGAAGACTCGGTTCGCGAAAAGGTTTGCCAAATTCCCGGATGTCAGCACCGGCAAACCACGTTCGACCGGTACCATAAATAACAACGGCCTTGGCTCCGTCGGATTGGGCTCGGGCGATACCGTCCTGCAAACCCTGGCGCACCGCTTGGCCAAGCGCATTTACCGGGGGGGCATCCGCCGCCAAAACAGCAATATCGTCATGCAATTCGTAGTTAATGGTCATATCGTTCTTTTCTATCGTCCAATTTGATCCAACGCCCTGCGGCCGCCGGTTTTCATTTCAAGATCGCGCATGCTGTCACGCAAGGCCGGACCGACTTCGCTTTGGATTCGTTCATCTGTAAGCTCTTCTGGCGTGGCCCCACAGCCAAACACCACCGGCTCACCTAGGTCCGACGCGAAGAAGGGACGCGACACGGCGTTTACGATTTTGGAAAACCGCGCCTCGCCTTGAACAAACACAAACCCCTGAGCCGCCAATTGCGTATGAGCATCGCGGCGTTGTTCGGCCAGATATTCGTCACATTCCATCGCAGCAAAACGTTCATCGCTTAGCCCAGCAAGGAAGGCCCGCCCGGTTGAGGACCCGGACATAGGCACCCGGTTGCCGGTTTCGAGCCAGATTGATCCGGCATTGCGCGGCCGCCAGGTGCGCACCAAAGTCATCGACCCACCGTCACGCACCGCCATCAACACCAAGGTTTGGGTTTGATTGGCCAGTTCCTGCATCGGGGCCGCCGCCAAATCCAGAAAGGAGGCCGAGGTTTGTGCGATGCTCGCCAAGGCCAAAGCGGACGGTCCAAGCCGTAGCAAATTCCCGTTTTGGCTCAGATATCCCAACTCTTTAAGAGTATAAGTCAGCCGCGTGATTGTCGCCGGCGACAATCCTGTCCGCTCAACAATCTGGCTATGACTTAGCCCGTCATCGCTCACCCGGAAGGCCCGCAACACAGAGAGGCCCCGCGCCAAGGTGTTGGCAAATTTTCGATCGGTCATAGCGGCCCCTTCACATGCTCGTTGGTATGAGAAGAGAGATAACCGGGAAGGCCATGATGAGCAAAAGCACGATCAGATCTACCGACAGAAACCGAGCAATCCCTGCAAAAATCCGATCAATCGGTGCGTCTTTGCCCACGACCCCGGCGATCACAAAGACATTGAGCCCCACCGGTGGCGTTATCAACCCGATTTCGAGCAGTTTGATAATCACGACTCCGAACCAGATGAGATCAAGCCCATAGCCTTCGACCAATGGAATGATCAACGGCAGGGTCAGCACCATGATACCAATCGGATCAAGGAACATCCCTAAAAGCAGGTAGATCACTGCAATCGCGGCCATCAAGGCAAAGACCGACAGCTCCGCCTCGGACACCAGGCCTACCAATTTCGGGGCCACACCCGTTAGGGCGATAAAGGCGACAAAAATCTTGGCGCTGGCGGCGATGATGAAAATCCCGGCGGTTTGAATGCAGGTTTCTTTCAACGACTCCCAGAGCGCCTGCCAGTTCAAGGTTTTTTGGGCAAATCCAATGGCAATTGCAAAGCTGACAGACACAGCGGCCGCTTCGGTTGCGGTGAACACTCCGCCATAGATGCCGCCAACAATGACAACGAACAACAGCAAGGCGGGCCATGCTTTGAGCGCGGCTTGAAACCTTTCCGCTTGCGAAAAGGTCAGCCCGGAGTCCGGTGCAATGCTTGGATCACGTCGTACCCAGACCGCAACAACCAACACAAACCCGGCCAAGGTGAGCAGCCCAGGCAAAACCCCCGCCAAGAAGAGCTTGGACACAGAGGTTTCGGTAAAAATGCCGTAGATGATGAACAAAACCGACGGCGGGATCAGCGAACCAAGTGTTCCCCCCGCCGCGACCGACGCCGTTGCAAGCCGATTGTCATAGCCCATACGAAGCATCTCGGGGGTGCAAATCCGCCCCATCGTTGACGCACAGGCAATTGAGCTTCCGGTGATGGCAGAGAAACCACCGCAGCCGACGATCGACGCCATGGCGACTCCGCCGCGCAGATTGGTCAGCCAAACCTTGGCCGCTTCGTAAATATTGGTCGTGATGCCGGCCCGATAGGCGATGTGGCCCAGTGCCACAAACAGGGGGATCATCGACAGATTATAGTTGTGGACCAGATCAAAGGCATTGGAAAACACCATTGAGGTGGTCGGGCGAACAGCGCGTTCGGGGGCAAAGACCCCGGTTCGGGTGGCAAAAATGACAAAGGTGCCGATGGTCGAGGCGCTTGCCAGTGCAAAGGCAATGGGCACGCGGATCGCCAACATCCCTAGAACTGCTGCAAAGGCGATCAGACCGATTGTTGCTCCGTCCATGATTTACGCCTTTTTGCCGCGCAGAAACATCCGCGCATCTTCGATAAAGACCAGCAACAAACGCAGCCAGCAAGCCGCCATGGCCAGGAAAAACACCAGCCGACCCGGCCATTTTGGCAAAGACAAATCGCCAAAAAAGAAACTGCCTTTGGCCCAGGTCGCGGCCAGTTCACGCCATCCGGCATAGACCATGGGGGCCAATGCGATCAGGCCTACCCCCCAACCGACAAGGATCAAACCTTGGGTCACGCGGTCGGGCAAACGATTGGTCAACACTTCGACACAGACATGCGCGCGTGCTGCGGTGACCGCCGCCAGCGGAAGCAAAATGCCCGCCACCATCAATTCCCGAACGATGACGACACTATCGGGGAGCGAGGTTCCAAAGAGGCGGAGGACCACGTTCAACGTGATCATCGCGCCCATTGTCAGAACCGCTAGGGCCGCAAGCCCCAGCAGGATGTTTTCAAAGTGTTTCAGCATTTAGCGGGCCCAAGGATAGCCTTTGGCATCACGTTCACTGGCATATTTTGCCAGCAACCCGCGATAGTCATCAAGAAGCGCCTTGCCATCCAAACCGGCTTTGCCAGCGGTTTCGATCCATGCATCCACATGTGCACCACCTTTTTCCAACAGCTTGGCGCGTTCGGCGTCGGGAAGTTCGATCACCTCAAGCCCCGCGGCTTTCATGTCTTCGATGGCCTTGGCGTTAGCTCCGGTTAGGATTTGACCGAAATAGTCCACCATGTCCGAACCCGCCGCCAATAGAAGCTCTTGCTGCTCGCTATTAAGCGCGTCAAAGGCATCCTTGTTCATGAAGGTGCCGACACCACCAACCTGGCCCCAGTTCAGCAAAGTGTAGCTATCCATCACTTCGGCCTGCTTCAACGCCGAGACCGCATAGGAATACCCTTGCGAACAATCAATCAACCCGCTGTCGAGCCCTTGATAGGCATCGTAAATGGACATGCGCACCATGTTCGCACCCATTTCACCAAAGACCTTGCCATAGGCCCCGACACCACGCACCTTGAGACCATCAATGTCCTCAGCTGTGCGAATGGCCGCGCCCTTGCAACCAATGTTGACCTGACTGGTGGTAAAGGTTCCGATGTACACAAGGTTCTTGTCATCCAAGACCTGTTTGATGGCGGCATTGTTGCGAAACAGCTCATCAGTTGCGCGCATCCCAACCCATGCATCCGGGTTGTCGAGCGGCAAATCAGCAATGCCATAGCTGGCGAATTCTTGGGGGTAATAGACTGAGATGATCGTCCCCATATCGGCCACACCATCATGGATCGACTGGAGAGCGGCGTTGGCTTTGAACAAGGCACCTCCCCATTGCACGTCGATCCGAATGTCCCCACCAGACCGCTCTGCAACTTGGTCTGCAAACCACTGAATCGCCTTTGCGCGGGCACCGCGATTAGGGCCAGCTTCGCCGTGGATAAGCACGGTTTCCGCGCTTACAGAGCCGGCACAGAGCGCCGCAATTGCGGCCACAGCCGCGGTTTTCCATCGTTTCATGAAATCCTCCCAGTTTCACTATGCGAAATTATATTTCACTTTTAGATCGTAATGAAAATCTGAGATGGAATACAAGCAAAACTTCGATGCCTTGGCATGCGGGAGAAGGCGGAGCGAGTTCAAAACCACATATAATTGTTTTATTTCTAGCGCTTACTTCGCATAGTTAAGAATCATATTTTAACAATCAATCCCGATCACAAGCCATGACCGGTATTGAGTTTTCAGAAATGTCAAACACCCCTCGCTGCCATCTGACTCTAGAAATGAACTTTACGCGATAACAGTATGAAAAAACGTCGAAAACCGTGGAGGCACTTAGCATGAATTGTCTGGTGGCCCGAGAAGACCCCACACTTGAACAAATCCAACCAAACTTGATAGAGAAACTTAGGGGTGTTCATGTGATAAGCGCTAAAAGTGAAATTATTACCCCAACTTATCAATACAAACGAAAGAATAAGTTGATTTTATGAAAGAGCATTTGCGCGACCTGTGACGTGTTGGAAAGTTTTCCCGACTTAATCCACAGCAATAGACACCCGCAGCGCCTTGCAAATATGCTCTTTTTGGTCGCGCTCACAAACCATCCACAATCCAAGCGCTGTGATCCATGTTTGTGGCAGACATTGCTCGGGCTTACTTCGATATCTAAAACTCGGCTCTTGTCATTTCTGCTCTACAGGGCCTAATCCCACTCATCTAATACAAACAGGATTACAGCTTGCTGCTTTATCGTTTTCTCCTCAGCCTGTTTGCCATCGCCGTCTTGACCAAAGGCAATGTCTCTGCGCGGTTGGGAAATGGCGCCACTGCGCCGGGACCGCATGTGTGGGTCCATGGGGCCTCAAATGGGGAGTTGAATTCGGCGCGTCCAGTTTTGGAAAAACTCATCGACGCGCGTGCCGATCTCAATTGGTTGATCACCTGTAATACTGACACCGCGCGCACCATGGTCGCGTCCTGGAACCTTCCTAGAACGTCAGTTCGTCTCGCGCCTGTTGATCTTGCGCGGGTGGCCAGGCGCATGTTGCGCGGCTGGGACGTGCGCGCTCACATCGCCTTGGAATCCGAAATCTGGCCACATCGCACGCTTGCCTGCAAAGGTCCGACCCTTCTTTTGGGGGCGCGAATGAGTGGCAGCACCGCCAGAAGCTGGGCCAAGCTTGGCGATCTCCCCCGTCGTGTTCTTGAGAAAGTCAGCTTTGCCTCCGCACAAGATGTCGACACGCGGGACAGACTGGTCAATCTGGGGCTACCGATCGCCTCGGTCGGCCCCGTCGCCGATCTCAAAGCGCTCTATGCCCCGCCGGGCTTGGCCCCGGACCCACCCCTAAGAAACGCCTTTCGACGCAATCAAACATGGCTTGCCGCGTCGACCCATGACGGCGAGGACGACGTTGTACTCGACGCCCATATTGCGGCATTGAAGCAAGAACCCGAATTGCGTCTGATCCTTGCGCCCCGCCACCCCAAACGCGCAGCAGACATCCTTCGGCTGGTTCGGGACCGAGGGTTGAGTGTGTCGCAACGAAGCGCTGACCAAGCGCCAGAGGCGCAGGTCTATTTGGCCGATACCATGGGCGAAATGCCAATGTGGTATCAGCTGGCTGGTCGGGTTTTTATTGGCGGAAGCCTAAGCGATCACGGTGGACATACCCCCTATGAGCCCGCGGCCTTTGGCGCGGCTTTGCTACATGGGGCCGATATGGCAAATTTCAGCGCTGCTCGTGATCGTTTGAAAACTGCCAAGGCTGCGCAGGAGATTTCGACGGCACAAGACCTGGCTCAAGCCCTTATCACCCTTCGTGACAGTCAAGCCGAAATGGGGCAAATAGCCCAGCGCGCTCTAAAGGTTGAAACCGACCTAGACGGTCTGTGCGAAACATTGCTGGAAATCTTGCCAAATGCTTAGCGTTGCTTGCACACGTAAACGTTTTGTTTATCTTTAACCGGCCCAATAGAGCAGACAATCAGACAGTGACATGATCCAGTATAGTCTCAAATGTGCCGATGGACATCAATTCGACAGTTGGTTCCAGTCGGCAAGTGCCTTTGACAAGCTACAGGCCGCCGGCCATGTGGCGTGTTTGGTATGTGGATCAGAAAAGGTTGAAAAGGCGTTAATGGCCCCACGGGTCAAAACCTCGGAGATTGCCACCGCACCTGAAACCGATGTAAGTGCCCCGCCAATCCAAGCCCCGGCCTTGTCAGCCCCCAGTTCCGAGGCCGAAACCGCCATTGCCAAACTTAAAGAGCATGTTGAAAAGAATTCCGATTATGTGGGAAAGGATTTCGCCAGCGAGGCGCGGGCCATGCATGACGGTGACGCACCTGAACGCGCGATTTGGGGTGAGGCCAAGCTGGAAGACGCCAAGGCGCTAGTGGATGATGGCATTCCCGTTGCCCCCCTCCCCTTTGTCCCAACGCGCAAAAGCAACTGATGTCGGTTTTCTTGATCACAGGGGCCAATCGCGGCATTGGTGCGGAACTTGATCGGCAACTGACGCAGCGGGGCGATACGGTTCTTGGCACGGCCCGAAACCACCCCGAGTATTTACAACTTGATGTTGCGGCCCCTTCGTCTCATCGCGATTTGGCGCTTGAACTCGAAGGCAAGCAAATCGACTGTTTGGTTTGCAATGCCGGTGTGTTTTTGGACAAAAACGAAAACCTAGCCGATGGCTTCCCCGCCCAAATGTGGGCCGAAAGCTTTGCCGTCAATGTCACCGGTGTCTTTCTGTCGGTGCAAGCCCTCCTTCCCAATCTTCAAATGTCGGCCCACCCAAAGATCGCAATTGTTTCGAGCCAGATGGGCTCTGACACCCGTGCGCCCGGTGGCAAATACATTTACCGTGCCTCCAAGGCTGCGGCCCTCAATCTCGGGCTCAATCTCGCATCCGATCTCAAGGCCCTTGGTGTCGCGGTTGGCGTGTACCATCCGGGCTGGGTCAAAACCGACATGGGCGGCCCCGATGGCGAAATCACCGTCGAACAAGCCGCAGATGGGCTTATTTCTCGTTTCGATGAGTTAGCCTTGCGCAATACCGGGTGCTTCCAAACCTGGGACGGGCGGGACCATCCGTATTGACCTTATCCCGGTCAAGCGACCATTGAGCGCTGGCGCAAGAAACTTGCGTCGGCTGGACCCGCCCTTGGCAAATTGCAAAATCTAAACCCAGAACACGCAATCGCGCGTTTTGCGCCCTTGCACAAACACCATTCAACGCGTACACCCCCGCCCGATCTGACAGGAAAGGCGCATCATGCCCGTTCTCGTAATGAAATTTGGCGGCACCTCTGTCGCCACGCTTGACCGTATCCGCCGCGCTGCAAAACGTGTCGGTGTTGAGGTTGCCAAGGGCTATGACGTGATCGTCATCGTCTCGGCCATGTCTGGCGAAACGAATAAACTTGTTGGCTATGTCAACGAAACATCCGAACTGTTTGACGCCCGCGAATACGACGCGATCGTCAGCTCGGGTGAAAATGTGACGGCTGGGCTGATGGCGTTGACGCTTCAGGAAATGGACGTGCCGGCGCGCAGCTGGCAGGGTTGGCAAGTTCCGGTGAAAACCACCGACGCCCATTCGGCCGCCCGGATCGAAGAGATTCCGCCCGCCAACATCATGCAGAAATTTGACGAAGGCATGAAAGTCGCCGTCGTCGCCGGTTTCCAAGGCATCAGCCCAGAGGGACGCATCACGACCCTCGGCCGGGGTGGTTCGGACACCACCGCCGTGGCCTTTGCCGCCGCCTTTGAGGCCGAGCGTTGCGACATTTATACGGATGTGGATGGGGTTTATACAACCGACCCGCGCATCTGTGACAAGGCACGCAAACTTGATAAGATTGCGTTTGAAGAAATGCTGGAACTGGCATCGCTTGGTGCCAAAGTATTGCAGACCCGCTCGGTCGAGCTGGCGATGCGCTACAAGGTTAAGCTGCGCGTATTGAGCAGTTTTGAGGAACAGTCGGACGAAGCCGGAACGCTCGTTTGCGACGAGGAGGACATCATGGAAAGCAATGTCGTGGCCGGTGTGGCCTATTCGCGGGACGAAGCCAAAATGACTCTGGTCTCGGTTGCTGATCGTCCGGGGATTGCCGCCGCCATCTTTGGCCCACTGGCCGAAGCGGGCATCAATGTCGATATGATCATCCAAAACATCTCTGAGGATGGTCGCACCGATATGACCTTCTCTTGCCCGACCGATCAAGTGGCGCGGGCGCAAAAGGCCATCGACGGGATCAAAGCCTCGGGCGAGCTGAACTTTTCAGGCGTTGACATCGACGAGAGCGTCGCCAAGATTTCCATCGTCGGGATCGGCATGCGCAGCCACGCGGGAGTTGCGTCGAAAATGTTCAAGGTCCTGTCGGACGAAGGCATCAACATCAAAGTAATCACAACCTCCGAGATCAAAGTCTCGGTTTTGATTGAACGCAAATACATGGAGTTGGCGGTTCAGGCGCTTCATGATGCGTTTGAGCTCGAAAAAGCTTAACATCTACGCATAATTTATGACACGCCGCGTTCTGAAATGAGCGCGGCGTTCTCATTTCCGGCCCCAGCAATTGATCTATCTGCCCAAGGCTTCAGCATCCTTGAAAACCTTGCATTTTTGCTGCGTTGCGGCGGGGCATTGTGCTTTCCCTTGCCCCGCGAACTCGCCTATAGCTGGTATTCGAAAAGGTGAGGAGCGAGGCCAAATGGCTGACAATCTTGAAAGCGAAAGCCGCAAGCTGCTTGGACGGCTGCGTGACACGATGGCCGAAGAGGCCGCCGGTCAGGAACGGCTGGACAAGATTACACACCTAACAGCGGATAGTATGCGCACCGAGGTGTGTTCGATCTATTTATTCAGGGATGCGGAAACCCTTGAACTTTGTGCGACGCAAGGCTTGAAGCAAGAGTCCGTGCACGAAACCCGTATGAAGATGGGTGAAGGTCTGGTGGGACGCGTGGCCAAATCCGGCGATGTGGTCAATACCGAAGACGCGCCGTCCGAACCCGGTTTCCGCTACATGCCGGAAACCGGAGAGGAAATATATTCCAGTTTCTTGGGTGTCCCTATCCAGCGCCTGGGCGAAAAGCTTGGCGTTTTGGTGGTGCAAAGCAAAGAGAAACGCGTTTTCACCGCCGATGATGTCTATGCCATAGAAGTCGTTGCTATGGTTCTGGCCGAAATGGCCGAGCTTGGGGCCTTTGTGGGGGAAGGGGCTGCGCTAAAAGCGCGTCACACACAAGCGGTATTGCTCCGCGGCGGGACGGGTCAAGAAGGCACCGCAATGGGGCATGTCTGGCTGCACGAACCCCGTGTTGTTGTGACAAATCTGGTAGCTGATGACCCTGCCTCGGAACGAGAGCGTCTTCACGAAGCCGTCGACACCTTGCGTGTCTCAGTAGACCAAATGCTTGCGGGGGCTTCGGCGGATACCGAGCAAATGCAAGTGCTGGAGGCCTATCGCATGTTCGCCAACTCCAAGGGATGGATGCGGCGAATGGAGGAGGATATTTCGCGCGGTTTATCGGCCGAAGCGGCAGTCGAAAAAGAGCAATCGCAGGCCCGTGCACGTATGCGTCAAATCACCGACGGTTACTTGCGCGAACGGCTCCACGACCTTGATGACCTGTCCAACCGCCTCTTACGTATTTTGACGGGTCAAGGGCGGGAAACCGGGTCTGAAATGCCGTCAGATCCCGTGCTGATTGCCCGCAATATCGGCCCTGCCGAATTGTTGGAGTATGGGCGTGGTCTCAAAGGTGTCGTGCTCGAAGAAGGGTCGGTTGGCTCACACGCAGCCATTGTTGCGCGTGCTTTGGCAATTCCTTTGATCATTCACGCCGACCGTATCACCAATGAAGCACTTAACGGTGACCAGATTTTGGTTGATGGCGACCAAGGCATTGTTCATCTACGCCCCGACGAACAAGTTGTCGGCGCGTTTCGCGATAAAATGGCTATGCAAGCCAAGGCCCAGGAACGCTACGCTTCGATCCGTGACACGCCCTGTATCACGGCCGATAACAAGCGCATTCACTTGCATATGAATGCTGGTTTGATGGCTGACCTGCCTTCTCTGAGCAGTTCTGGGGCCGAAGGCGTCGGCCTGTTCCGCACCGAATTACAGTTTCTTATTCGCAATCAAATGCCACGGCGGACTGAACTCGCCGCGCTTTATAAACGCGTTCTGGACGCCGCGCATGGCAAGCGCGTTGTCTTTCGCACGCTTGATATCGGGTCTGACAAAGTGCTGCCCTATATGAAACCTCAGGACGAGCCGAACCCGGCTTTGGGCTGGCGTGCTATTCGTGTCGCCTTGGACAAACCCGGTGTGATGCGCATGCAGCTACAAGCGCTGATCCGAGCCGCCGAGGGGCGGCCCTTGACGATCATGTTTCCGTTTATAGCCCAGTATAGCGAATATGAAATGGCGCGAAATGAAGTCGACACGGTTTTGGCGCGGGAAAAACGCCTTGGTCATGACGTTCCCGAAAGCCTCGAAATCGGGGCCATGTTGGAAACACCGTCGTTGGCCTATGCACCGCAGAAGTTCTTTGAAGAAGTCGAATTCCTCTCCATCGGGGGTAACGATCTCAAGCAATTTTTCTTTGCGGCTGATCGGGAAAACGAACGGGTACGGCGACGCTATGATACTCTGAGCGTTTCATTTTTGAGCTTTTTGGAGCGAGTCGTTGAGCGCTGTGAAGGATCGGGTACGCACCTTAGCTTTTGTGGAGAAGACGCTGGCCGACCGGTCGAGGCGCTCTGCCTCGCGGCGATGGGAATTCGAAATCTGTCAATGCGCCCCGCCTCGATTGGACCGGTCAAAAGCCTTTTGATGAGATATAGCTTAACGGAAATCCGCAATGTGATTGAAGAGGCTGGCGCGCGTGGCGAACAATCGGTACGCGCAGCGGTGATGGATTATCTACGCGAAAACGGCTGACCTCCACTTGAGGGTCGCGCCCAATTTCCGTGCACGGAAATTGCAAAACTCTTGCAAGAGTTTTGGTTGCGCGCGTGACATTTGTTGCTGAGAGTTTCTATGCCCCACAATGAAAACACCCGGCTGTGGAGTGCTTCCAACAGCCGGGTGTGAAGTCGATGACTTTCGTCTGCACCCTCTACCATTCTGGCCAAAGGCACTAAGTCGCGCTTTTCTACGCGGTTCAGGTCCGTTTTCACCTTGGGCGGTGCGCTTTTCCGTTCTGCCCCGGAGGCGCGATTTGGCCCAAGATCAGACCCCTTCAAAACAGAGGACTTGATTTCCTCTTTGCAAATACAAAGCTAGGTCAATTCCCCTAAAATTTGTTTAAGCGTCTTCGGTCTTTTTAGCCTTTTTTGTCTTACCTTCGAGTTCATCGCGCAGTTGACCGATAAGCGTGATCATCGGAACACCGGTATCGCGCGACAGGGCCAACAGGCCAAAATGCACATGCGCCATTTGTTGATAATAGCTGGTATAGGCAAAATTCACCGCAGCCCCGGCAGCGGCACCGATAACGGGAACGGCCTGTGTTGCCAATTTTTGCCCTAGAACAATGGACATACGTGGTGCGATAGCTGCGATCACGCGCTGTGCCGTAGACCCCGTTAGGGCCAAACGCGCTGACAGAAAGGCGATATCGGCTCCATCATCCATTTCTAAAGGGCCCGCCGAGGCAAAGACCGTCAAGCACTCGCTCGCAATCTCCGGGTCGTCCGGGTCAAAGCCGTGTTCAACCGCAATCCCTTGAATGGCCCGCATCAAAACCGTCGTAGTGACCGGTAATTCGCCCAATGATGTGACAACGCCACCTGCACCGCCCACGGCCCCCATGGCTGTTGCAAAGGCCGTGTTCAACCAACCCCGCTTGTCTCCCACCTTACTGCGCGAATAGCGCGCGGTGTGAAAGGCAACGTTCAGCGCCCCTCGGGTTGCTTCTTCCAAACCTGACTTTACTCCGTCGGGAAGACGATCAAGCAAGCTATCCGCTTGGCTGCCCAGAAGGTTCAAGACTTGGATGCCAGCGGAGTTCGCGGCCCTTTGGCGCTCTGCCAAAACGGCAATCTCAGCAGGCAACGAATGTGTCGGCAAGGTCGGGTCACTCATGAAAATCTCCTTTCGCGCTCTCACAAAGATGTGAGCACCAAAGGTCTATTTCAACCCTTGGGCGTCTCGGCCTTGGAAACAGCGCCTTTTGTCTTGTGCCAGGCAGCGGGAACCAATGCGACCCCAAGCACCCTATCCGGGTTGGTCGGCGGAGGCATCACAACCCCCTGCAACGGCTCAAACCCAAAGCGCGCATAATAGGGTGCGTCACCGACCAAAATCACCCGCTTGTGCCCGGCTTCCGCCGCACGGGCCAAAGTATCGCGGATCAAAGATGAGCCAAGTCCTTCGCCCTGCGCTGTTGGGTGGACCGCAATTGGCCCAAGCAACAAGGCCTCATCTGAGCCGACCAAAACCGGCCAATAGCGAATCGCCGCCCCTAAAATTCCGTCACTGTCTCGTGCAACCACACAGAGGCCATCAACCGGGGCCACATCGTCACGCAACCGGTACGACGACAAAGCCGACCGCCCCGGCGCAAAGCAGGTATCGTAGAGGTTCTCGACCTCCCACCAATCATCTGGTGTTTCGGGGCGCAGCGTAAACAAAGTCGTCTCTCAGGTATTCTGAAGTGCATTCCGGCGCAAAGCGGCGTATCACGGGAGAAATCCTCGCGCAAACAGGAAGAAGCCCGGATGTTCTACCGCCCCGAAAATGGCCATGGCCTCCCCCACAACCCATTCAACGCCATTGTAACCCCCCGCCCCATCGGGTGGATATCCACACGGGGGTCTGAGGGCGACAATATCGCGCCTTACTCGTTCTTTAACGCCGTTGCATATGTTCCGCCGCAGGTGATGTTTTCTTCGACAAGCTCCAAAGACAGCCTTGCCAACATCCGTGAAACCGGCGTGTTTTGCGTCAATGTCGTGTCCGACGCATTGAAAGAGCAAATGAACCAAAGCTCGGCGGCACTGCCCCGTGGCACCGATGAGTTCGCGCATGTTGGCATTGAAAAAGCCGAATGCGACACAATCGACGCGCCGCGTGTTGCCAATGCCCCCGCGTCATTGGAATGCAAACTGACGCAAATTCTTGAATTGCCCGGTGAGGCAAATTTCGCAATTTTTGGCGAAGTCAGCGGCATCCACATGCGCGACGACTGCCTGCGCGACGGCATCTTTGATGTGCTAAGCTTCAATCCGGTGTCTCGTCTTGGCTATCGTGATTTCGCCACAGTGCGCGAGGTGTTTAGCCTAAAACGGCCGGGCGAATAAGCTCTTTCGCTGCCAAATTGGATCGCCCCCGGTCAGGAATACACCGAACTGGACGCGCGTGTTGAAGCGCGCTAGGCTTGCTATGAAACCGATGGAGGCCACGATGGATCAGACCCTTTGAAACCCTGACACCCACAGATTTCAAAGGAGGCGACATGTCTTTGCCTGATCCTACACGCACCTACCCTATCACCTTACCTGATGGGTCCGCCCACAAGGGCACAGTGTTTCTAAACCGCGTCATAAACCATCCAAGGATGCATATTGGCGATTTCACCTATGCGTCGGATTTTGAGCCGCCCGATGATTGGGCCGCACGGCTGGCCCCCTATCTTTTTCCGTTTAGCCAAGAGCTTTTGAGCATCGGCAAGTTTTGCCAGATCGCCCATGGTGTTCGCTTTATTGGCAGCTCGGCCAACCATGAAATCAAAGGGCCAAGCACCTTTCCCTTTGCGGTATTTGATCCCGAAACTATGCTTGGCTATCAACCCGACACCCGCGACATGACCATTGGAAATGATGTCTGGCTGGGTTTTGAAGCCAAGGTCCTGCCGGGGGCAAACATTGGGAATGGCGTGATTGTCGGGGCTGGTGCCGTGGTGCGCGGAACAATTCCGGACTATGCAATTGTCACCGGAAATCCCGCTCGCATCGTTCGCATGCGCTATAGCGTAGACGAGATTTCTGACCTCTTGGCCTTGTCATGGTGGGATTGGCCGGCTGAGCGTATAGCCATGGCAAAATCCGCGCTAGAAACCGGATCAGTCAATGATTTGAAGGTGTTTGCCCCGCAATAGCCGAGGTCAAGTGATCCGGCGTGGCGCGCACGCCGGATCTATTTTGCGAGGGTCTAGTGACCGCCCAGAATGCCGGTTTTTACGCTATAATCTGCGGCAATCCGATAGTCAGGATCATCGTCGCTATCGACCATGAGATGCCCAGCCTTGTTCAAAAGCTGATGACAATCGCGGCTGAGGTGGCGCAGTTGGATTTTCTTACCCGCCATTTCATATTTTCCGGCTACGGCCTCAATTGCCTGCAAGGCCGATTGGTCCGCAACACGGCTATCGGCGAAATCAATGATCACAACCTCGGGGTCGATGGCCACGTCAAACAGTTCCGTGAACCCATCCGCCGAGCCAAAGAACAGCGGCCCATGGATTTCGTAAACCTGCGCGCCCTCTTCTGTTTTAGAGTCACGTTTGGTCGCGGTGATACGTGTCGCATTCTGCCACGCATAGGCAAGTGCCGACACAATCACACCAACAACAACCGCCACGGCCAAGTCTTCCATGACAGTGACAACAGTCACGAGCAAGATCACAAAGGCATCGGTCAACGGTACTTTGCGCAAGATGGTGAGAGAGTTCCAAGCAAAGGTGCCGATCACCACCATGAACATCACCCCAACCAACGCGGCCAAAGGAATGAGCTCGATCAAAGGTGATGCAAATAGGATAAAGATCAGCAGGAAGAGCGCAGCTGCGATCCCGGAGATGCGGGTACGCGCCCCGGATTTAACGTTGATCATCGACTGACCAATCATGGCGCAACCGCCCATACCGCCAAAGAAGCCGGTGAGGATGTTGGCCCCACCTTGGGCAATACATTCTTGCGACGCGCCACCGCGTTCACCGGTCATATCACCCACAAGGTTCAGCGTCAGAAGCGATTCGATCAGGCCAATCGCTGCGAGAATGACCGCGTAGGGCAAAATGATCTGAAGGGTTTCCCACGTCAGCGGAACCTGAGGAATGTGGAACGGAGGCAAGCCACCTTGGATTGAGGCCATGTCACCGACGCGCGGTACATCAAACCCAAAGCCGATAACCAATGCCGCCACGATGCCAATCCCGGCCAGCGGCGCGGGGACAACCCGGCTGATCTTGGGCATGACCCAAATAATCGCCATCGTCAAAACGGTCAGGCCAAGCATCAGATACATCGGCATGCCCGATAACCATTCACCGCTGGTCATACCATCAGCAGTCTTTTGGATCGATCCCGGCACTTTGAATTGGGCCATTTGCGCGAGGAAGATCACAATCGCCAAACCGTTGACAAAGCCCAACATAACCGGATGCGGAACCAATCGGATAAACTTGCCCCACTGCATCACTCCGGCGAAAACCTGCAAGAAACCCATCAAAACGACCGTTGCGAAGAGATATTCAACGCCGTGCTGAGCAACCAGCGCGACCATGACCACCGCCAAAGCGCCGGTCGCACCCGAAATCATCCCCGGCCGTCCGCCAAATAGGGCTGTGACAAGACCAACCATAAAGGCCGCATAAAGGCCAACCAACGGGTGAACCCCAGCTACAAAGGCAAAGGCCACAGCCTCGGGCACAAGGGCCAACGCCACGGTCAGGCCCGCCAAAAGTTCGATCCGCATTCGCGAAACGGTCAGCCCCTCTTTGGGCATTAGGCTTAGGTCAGGCATGGCAAAACGGTCCGACAAGGCCGCCATAAAAGAGCGTTTCATAGGGTTTCCTGTTCATGGTCGCGCAGGCCGCGTTACTGCACTGACGCGCGAAAGGCCAGTGTAATGCCAGTTTGGTTTCGAATTCGTAGCGAAACGCCGCTTATTGGGGCAATGGCACCTCACCTTTCTCGTATGATGGGCCGTTGACGTAGTTTATCTTGGTACCTAGGTGTAGAGATATGACCAAAATTGAACGAATCCAAACCGGCCTACGGCTGGAAAAACGCCTTGTGAAAGTTCTCAAAGCTCTGGCCGAGCATCTCGACATCTCAACCGCCGAGTTGATCGAATCCATGGCCTTGCATGCCTTTGAGGGAAAAGCGCCTTTTTCGCCGGCAACCCGCGCCAAAATCGAGATGCTGCGCGAGGTTTATGACCTCGACCTAACCGCAGGCGATAGTCATACAACGCAGGAAGTGGACTAGGCCTTGCCCCTACTAGACGCATTTCTCGATGATACGATCCTACCCGAAGAGTTTGATCATCGCGCCCATGTCATCGTTGGTTTTGAGATCCTCAAACGCCATCCGCTGACCGAGGCAAAAGCCATCTATACACGCCATCTCAAAGCACTGACATTGCGCGCCGGAGTCCCCGAAAAATTCAGCGCCCCGATAACAGTTCATGCCATGTCGCTGATCGCAAGTCGGATGTTTGGTGACGAAGATGCGGCTCAGTTTCTGGAACGAAATCCAGATTTGCTCGATAAGCGCAGCTTCAAACCGGTTGAAACTCAAGAAATTTCCTAATCCTATCCACGACTAAGACGGACAGAAAAAGCCCAGCGCCGAAACTGGCATGCGCGATGACACTGCGCCAACGTGCCAATGCAGGGTTTGGAGCTTTTCGGGCGCAAAACCCAAATCCAAAACACGGTAGCATCACCAGAAAAGGCATCAAAACCGTCGTCAGACCATATCCAAGTTGTATTGGCACAGAGGGGAGCAGAGCGAGCTTGGGGCCAACCAGCAGCCCAAGCCCAACTGCCAGCCCACCGCCAATCGCATAGTGGGCAAACCATCCAAGCGCGCGTTCGCCTATAACCGATGGCGAGGTGACTATCGTGCGATGACATACCTGCCCAGCCACCAGATGCCTTAGCCAACGTCCGACCAAGGCATAGTCGAGCGCGCCAATGCCCCAAATTCGCAAGCGCATCCACGCAACCACATCCATAATCATCGTCGCCATCACGCCGACGCCTGCCAACACAATCCAATCCATTTCGATACCCCTTGTCCTTTCGCGAAGAACAGGCAAACTGCCACTTGAACCATGATTGAGGTCAACGTGGAATTTCTCGATATTGCCGAAGTGGCCACGCATTCGGGCCTGACGCCGTCCGCTCTGCGCTACTACGAAAAACGTGGGTTGATTGAGGCCTTGGGGCGCAAAGGGTTACGTCGCCAATATGAGGCATCGGTGTTACCGCGGCTTGCTCTGATCCGACTGTGTCAAACGGCGGGATTCACGTTGGAACAAACCGCCGCTCTTTTGCCGTCAGAAGCCAATTTCACCTTGGATCGTCAAACGATTACGGACCGCGCAGACGACATTGATGCCCAAATCGCCGATCTGCAAAAGCTTAGCCAGATGCTCAAACACATTGCCAATTGCAGTGCACCTAGCCATGCCGAATGCCCGTCTTTTCGCGCCACTTTGGACACCTTATCAGCCAGCAATCGCTAAGGGGGCCTCCAATTCGCCCATCGCTTTGGCGAAAAACACAAAAGTGAACAGTGAAATCGCAGCCAAAACCATCAAAGCGCTCAGCGTACACTTTTCTTCCCCCCTCCCCTTATGCCACTTTAGCGTCAAATGCAGCCCGCTCAGACAAAGGCACAAACAGACATGACACAAACAATGATTGGCGTGATCGGCGGTTCCGGAATCTATGATATCGACGGTCTCGAAAATGCGCGCTGGGTGGATGTGCAAAGCCCATGGGGCACGCCGTCGGATCAAATTTTGACCGGATCATTGAACGGTGTCCAAATGGCGTTTCTGCCCCGTCATGGGCGCGGCCATGTCCATAGTCCGACCACCGTGCCCTATCGCGCCAATATTGATGCGCTCAAGCGCCTTGGCGTTACGGATGTGATATCAGTTTCCGCCTGTGGTTCTTTTCGCGAAGAATATGCGCCCGGGCATTTTGTCGTTGTTGATCAATTCATTGACCGGACATTCGCGCGCGAAAAGAGCTTCTTTGGGACGGGCTGTGTGGCACATGTCAGCGTCGCGCACCCGACCTGCCCACGATTGGGTGACGCCTGTTTCCAAGCCGGATTGGACGCGGGAATAACCATCCACAAGGGCGGCACATATCTTGCCATGGAAGGTCCGCAATTCTCAACTTTGGCTGAATCCAAGATGTATCGCGAACACTGGGGCGCGGATGTAATTGGCATGACCAATATGCCCGAAGCAAAACTGGCCCGGGAGGCTGAGCTTTGCTACGCCTCGATCGCTATGGTCACAGACTATGACAGCTGGCACCCGGATCACGGCGAAGTTGACGTCAACGACATCATCAAAACCCTTATGGGTAATTCCGAAAAGGGCCGCGATATGGTGCGTCGTCTCCCCTCCCTTTTGGGGGTGGAACGCGCGCCTTGCGACCATGGCTGTGACCGAGCTTTGGAATGCGCGGTGATGACAGCCCCCGAAAAACGTGACCCGGCTCTTGTGGCCAAATTGGATGCTGTGGCTGGCCGTGTGCTCGGAGTGGCGGGTTAAGCCCGCGTCGATCTATGTGGCGTTGGTTGTGCACGTTCCTATGTCTGCCGGTCTTAGCGGCCGCTCAGGAGTTTGTCGAAACCAGCGGCACCTTGAGCGACACAGAGTTCTACCGCCTGGTTTCCTGCGCCGCACCGCCCAATGGCATTTGCCAGAAAAAACAGTTGTACTGGCCCCAAGGCGCAACCCTGAGGGTTAGCCTTGAACCGCTTGCCCCTGTGTTTTTAGGCGGGAAACAAAAGCGAGCCCGAGCCGCCTTGGTCCGGGCGCTCCAACATTTGAACCGTGTCGACATGAACCTGTCGCTCGTTCAAGTCGCCCCGGAGCTAGACGCGGATATTCGCATCTATTTCATCAATACCGATGGCAGCACACCAATCACCGGCACAAACATCAATGGAGTGGATGGCCAAACCGTTCACGGTGCCCGCGTTTCCGTGTGGGCCCGAAACGGTGTCATCAACCGCAGCACGATCATCTTTGGCACCCGCTTGCATATTCGCAGCTACGAAAGCGCCATGCTCGAAGAACTGACCCAAGCGCTTGGCCTATTGACCGATATTCGCAACCCGGCCTACGATGCGATTTCTATTTTTTCACAAGATAGCAATGCCTCAAAAACCCTTGGCCCACAGGATATTATCGCCCTGCAACGCCACTATCCAACGGAGTAAGTCATGAGTTTAGACCTTTGGCTCGCCTTTTGTGCAGCAACCATTTTTCTCCTGATGATCCCCGGCCCTACGATCCTTTTGGTACTAAGCTATGCCTTAAGCAAAGGCCGCTCTGTTGCTGTGGCGTCGGCTGCCGGGGTTGCCGTTGGGGATTTCATCGCCATGAGCCTGTCATTGGCGGGTTTGGGGGCTTTGGTCGCGACATCAGCAACGCTTTTCACCGTGTTGAAATGGGTCGGAGCCCTCTACTTGGTCTATCTCGGTATCAAACTGATCCGCTCCGCCCCGACCCAAGGGCTTGAACTCCCCGAAGCCAACGTCTCGGCCAAAGGCATCTTTGCCCACAACGCCGCGGTCACGGCGCTTAACCCCAAAAGCATCGCGTTCTTCATCGCCTTTGTTCCACAATTTGTTGACGATGCCGCGCCGTTGCTGCCGCAATTCGCCATTCTGATCACGACCTTTGTCACATTGGCGACCGTCAACGCGCTGGTTTATGCACTGGCCGCAGACCGCTTGCGCAGCGTGATAAAACGCCCCTCTGTCATCACCTGGATCACCCGCGCCGGTGGATCTGTCTTGATCGCCATGGGCGTTCTCACCGCAACTTTGCGCCGTGCGACCTGACACTCCATAGCCACAACTCAAGACCGCGACCCCGCGCCCCCTTGAAATGCCACCCTCCCTAAGACATTGCAGAGCGGCCCAATTTACCGCGAGGAGGCTGCAATGCCCAAAAAGCCCGAGGTCCAAGATTACATCCGCACCATTGTGGATTTCCCCCACGAAGGCATTCTGTTCCGGGATGTTGCCACGCTTTTTGCCGACCCACGCGGTTTCCGCATGGCCATTGACCAATTGCTACACCCTTACGCTGGTGTGCGGTTTGACAAGGTGATCGGCCTTGAGGCGCGTGGCTTTATCCTTGGTGGTGCTGTGGCGCACCAACTCTCTGCCGGGTTTGTCCCTATCCGTAAAAAGGGTAAATTGCCCGGAGCCGTCATTTCCGAAGAATACACTCTCGAATACGGTGAGGCCGTAGTTGAAATCCACGACGACGCCATTCAACCCGGTGAAAAGGTGCTTGTGGTCGACGATTTGTTGGCAACTGGTGGCACTGCCGAAGCTGGTATCAAGCTTATCGAACGTTTGGGCGGCGAAATCATCGGCTGTGCCTTTATCGTGGATCTGCCCGAACTGGGCGGCCGCAAAAAGCTCCAAGACATGGGAATGGATGTCCATGTTCTCTGCGAATTCGACGGCCTGTAAGCCGCGCTTGCCTCAGGCTAGATGACAGCCTGAGGACGATGCCGAAGGCATGGGACGAAACAAAAAGAGCGCGCCATTGGCGCGCCCCTTGTAACAGCGTTGACCTTGAAGATTAGGCCGCGTCGGTTTTTACCGCTTTGAGCTTGGCCTTCTTCTTAGGCGCTGGTTTTTTGGGTCCCGCATTGGAATCAATGAAATCCAACACCAGCGGGCGGATATTGTTGCGCCAGCTTTTGCCCGCAAAGATACCGTAGTGCCCAGCACCCGGTTCCAAATGCGACGCCTTCATCTCATCTGGTAGGCCGGTACAAAGGTCCAGCGCCGCCACACATTGGCCAGGAGCCGAGATATCGTCATTGGATCCTTCAACGGTTTTCACAGCGACATTGGTGATTGCCCCGATATCGACTTTGTGACCATCCACCACAAATTCATTTGCGGCGATTTCCCCGTTCTTAAAGATCCGCTCAACCGTCGACAGGTAGAATTCGGCTGGCATGTCCATCACAGCCAGATACTCATCATAGAATCGGTTGTGGGCGTCATGATCCGACGCTTCGCCGCGGCACACCCGCATGATTTGGTCGCGGAAAGCTTGGCTATGACGATCGCCGTTCATGCTCATGAACGATGCCAACTGAAGCAACCCCGGATAGACCATGCGTCCGACGCCTTTGAACTTGAAACCAACCCGTTGGATCATCGTTTCCTCAAGCTGCCCCATGGTGACGCGGTGACCAAAATCGGTCACCTCGGTTGGGGTTGCATTCGGGTCAATCGGGCCACCGATCAAAGTCAAAGTCCGCGGCTGGGCATCTGGGTCCAGCTCTGCCAAATAGGCCGTCGCAGCCAAGGTCAAAGGGGCGGGCTGACAGATCGCAATCACATGCGTATCCGGCCCCAGCTCCTTCATGAACTCCATCAAATATAGCGTATAATCTTCGACATCGAACTTACCCGCCGACACCGGAATATCCCGCGCGTTATGCCAATCGGTGACGTAGACTTCACAGTTTACAATCAGTGACTTAACGGTCGATCGCAACAAGGTTGCATAGTGGCCAGACATCGGCGCAACAATCAGGATTTTACGAGGTTGCTCCTTGCGGCCAGACACATCAAAATGGATCAAGTCGCCAAAGGGTTTCTCAACCACAGTCTCAACGTTGACCAAATGGTCTTTGCCGTCTTCACAGGTGAACGTCCGGATGCCCCAATCGGGTTTGACTACCATCCGCTCAAAGGTGCGCTCTGTCACCTCACCCCAGGCAGCCGCCCATTCCAAAGCCGGGTTCGGAAACACCGAAAACATCGGATAAGACGCCATGGTCTTGGCCGTGGCACCTAGCCATTGGTTGGTGTTGCGGACCGTTTCCATTAGATCATAGGTCGCCATATAGCGCATGCATGCCACTCCTTACCGTGTCAAAGGTGGCGCATTTTTGTCGCGCCATTCGCCCCGAGCCAATTCGTCGCTTTGCCGCACAAGCATCACGACGCTATTCTGCGGATGCGAAGATAGGGGGAATTTGCATCAATGACAACGAACGACGTTGACGCAGGCGAGAGCCGCGCTCGAATGGAAGCAAATTTGTCGAAAATTGAGGGGCTACAACAGCGCCTTGTCTCGGCATTAACCAAGAAACAACAAATCCCCACATCCCTGAATGGGCCGGATTCTGATCTCTACGCCAAGGCCGGTCAGGCCTATTGGCAAGAAGCGCTCCAAAATCCAGCCAAGCTCATTGAGCAGCAGGTACAGTATTGGGGCCAAACCATGCAGCATTTCGCCGAGGCGCAAAAAGCGTTTTCTGCGGGTCGTATGGAAGCGCCTGAAGATAATGGCCCAAAAGATCGGCGGTTTTCAAATCCGCTCTGGAACACCAACCCCTACTTCAACTTCATCAAGCAGCAGTACCAGATCAACGGCGATGCCATCCGCAAAGCGGTCGAAAGCATCGAGGATCTTGATGCGACTGAAAAGCGTCGCTTACGCTACTTTGCCCAGCAAATCACCGACATGATGGCCCCAACTAACTTTTTTGCCACCAATCCTGATGCGCTTGAAAAGGCCATTCAAACGGATGGCGAAAGTCTTGTGAAGGGGCTGGAAAACTTGGTCGCCGATGTTGAGGCCAATCGGGGTGAATTGATTGTCCGCCTGGTGGATGAAAGCGCGTTTGAGGTTGGCGGGAATATCGCCACCGCCAAGGGTGACGTGGTCTTTCGGAACCGGATGATGGAGCTGATCCAGTATTCGCCGACGACCGAAAAGGTACATGAGCTACCTATCGTTTTGTTTCCACCTTGGATCAATAAATTCTACATTCTTGATCTCAAAGAGAAAAACAGCCTGATCCGCTGGATCGTCGATCAGGGTTACACACTATTTGTGGTTAGCTGGATCAATCCGGACGAGGCCTATAGTCAAGTTGGTCTCGAAGATTACATCGAGGAGGGGTACCTCACAGCGATGAATGTCGCGCGCGAGATTTGTGGTACCGAACAGGTCAACGCCGTCGGGTATTGTATTGCAGGCACGACCCTGTCCCTGACTTTGTCGCTTCTCAAAAAGCGCAAGCAAAAGCTTGTCAAATCCGCCACCTTCTTTACCACCTTGACTGATTTCAGCGATCAGGGCGAATTTACCCCCTTCTTGCAGAACGATTTCATCGACGGCATCGAAGAGGAAATCAACAACAAGGGTATGTTGTCCTCCTTTATCATGGCGCGGACTTTTTCGTTCCTCCGCTCCAATGACCTGATCTATGGTCCGGCAATCAAAAGCTACATGATGGGTGAAACCCCTCCTGCCTTTGACCTGCTCTATTGGAACGGCGATGGGGCCAATTTGCCCGGCAAGATGACCATGCAATATTTGCGCGGCTTGTGTCAGCGCAATGAATTTGCAGATGGAGCTTTTGAACTCTTTGGTGAAACCCTGTCTCTCAAGGATGTCGACATTCCTTTGATGTCGATTGCGACGGAAACAGATCACATTGCCGCCGCACGCGACGTCTATCGCGGCGTGCAGCAGATGGGATCGCGGTCGAAAACCTATGTCTTGGGCGAATCTGGCCATATTGCAGGCATTGTGAACCCACCGACCAAGGTCAAATACGGCCATTTTCTTCATGATGACCTCAGCTTGAGTTTCGATGACTGGAAGGATGCTGCAACGCGGCATGACGGATCGTGGTGGCCACAATGGGAAGCCTGGCTGAAGAAGCGTTCAGGCAAGAAAACAACGGCTCGCGTTCCGGGCGATTCGTCATACAAATCGCTCGCCCCTGCACCGGGAACCTATGTTCAAATAAAAGCTGTTAAACAAAAACAGTAACTTAGCCATTTTCATGCTGCGTCGCAGAAATTTCACTTGAAATGCTGCGTCGCAGCATGCATATTGTTTGCAGCTGCAGCAGACGGGGTGGGCCCGGAGGCAGCGGAAACAAGGATTTGTAAGATGGCACAAGCACAAGATTTCACCGCTGTACTCAAAGACGTTCTGGGTGCATTCCCCGTTGACACCAAAGCCATGGAAGATGCGTTCAAATCGCAAGCGACCATGAACGAAAAGCTGGCCGGCGTTGCGCTGGAAGCTGCCGAAAAGTCGACCGAACTGTCCGCAACTTGGACCAAAGACACCCTCGCCAAGCTGGCCGAGATGTCCACCGTCAAAGCAGAGCCTGCTGACTACGCCAAAGCCGCAACCGATTTCGCTTCGGCTCAGGCTGAAGTTGCTGCTGAAAACATGGCTGCTTTCGCTGAGATCGCGAAAAAAGTTCAGATGGACACAGTTGAGCTGCTGATGGCCGCTGGCAAAGACCTGCAGGAAGATGCAACTGCCGCCGTCAAAAAAGCAACTGACGACGTGACCAAAGCTGCCAAAAAAGCGGCTGCTTAAGAATACCAACCCGGATGGGTTGATCAGGATAATTGCGCCCCTCCTCCCAATTTGGCGCAATTTCCTAGAGGCAGGTTCCTAACGGAGCCTGCCTTTTCTTTTGCGCGATGGGTTTCGCGCAAAGGTAAGGAATGGCTGACCAACAATCATGCCATTTTGCGCCAACTGATTTGGGGTGTTCTAATCACGGTGATCTCCACAACACCGGAGGCAGCACATGCTTCGCCTGATAGCCCTCATGTCGATCCTTACCCTCACCACCCTCCCCGCTTCGGCGCAAGATCGGGTGTTGCGCTGGCAAAACCTTGATCCGACCACAACCGACGCCGTCCTGCACAAGCTTCAGGCCTCTGGGTTTGAGCTACAAGGAATGCGCGCTTTGAGTTTGATCGTATCACCTCAGGCCTGCCAAGCGGGCTGTACCGTACGAGAAGCGGGGTGCGCCTGCCCCAAAGCCGCTAAAACTTGCCCGGATGGAACCGAACCAAGCCCGGGCGGAGCGCTGTGCACCGGTCCACTGTCAGGGCTGCAGGTGATGCTCGAAGACGGACGGATCGGCGGGCCAATTGACCTGCCTTAACCAATGGAAAAGGCCGCCAGGTTTCCCGGGCGGCCCAATAACAATAAGTCAGATCGGTTTTAAACCAACGTCGCCTCGGTCGCGGCGCGGAACTCGTCTTCGCTGACACCGTCGGCCAGTTCAACGATTTTCAAACCACCTTCGACAACGTCCATCACGCCAAGATTGGTGATGATCCGGTCCACAACTTTTTGCCCGGTCAAAGGCAAGGTGCATTCCTTGAGAACCTTAGACACGCCGTGCTTGTTGGTGTGATCCATCACAACAACCACACGGCCAACACCCGCGACCAGATCCATGGCACCGCCCATGCCTTTGACAAGTTTGCCCGGGATCATCCAATTCGCCAGATCGCCATTCTCGGCCACTTCCATTGCTCCCAAAATCGCCATGGCGATCTTGCCGCCGCGGATCATCGCAAAGGATTGGGCGCTATCGAAATAAGCGGTCTGCGGCAATTCGGTGATGGTCTGCTTGCCGGCGTTGATCAGGTCCGGGTCTTCTTCGCCCTCGTAAGGGAAAGGACCCATGCCAAGCATGCCGTTCTCAGATTGCAGCGTCACCTCAACCCCTTCGGGGATGTAGTTCGACACCAATGTTGGAATGCCAATGCCGAGGTTCACGTACCAACCGTCTTGCAATTCCTGTGCGGCGCGCGCCGCCATTTGATTACGATCCCAAGGCATTATGCACCCTCCTTCTGACGTACAGTGCGCTGCTCAATGCGCTTTTCGTGATCACCTTTGATGATGCGATGCACATAGATGCCAGGCAGGTGAATGTTGTCGGGGTCAAGCGACCCGGTTGGAACGATTTCTTCGACCTCAACCACGCAGAGCTTGCCACATGTGGCCGCCGGAGCGTTGAAGTTGCGGGCGGTTTTGCGGAACACAAGGTTGCCGGTCTCATCAGCTTTCCAAGCCTTTACAATGGCCAGATCGGCAAAGATGCCCTCTTCCATGATAAAGGTTTCGCCGTTGAACTCTTTATGGTCTTTGCCCTCGGCAATGACTGTGCCAACGCCAGTTTTGGTATAAAAACCGGGGATACCCGCACCACCGGCACGCATACGTTCGGCCAAGGTGCCCTGTGGGTTGAACTCAAGCTCAAGCTCTCCACTCAGATACTGGCGCATGAACTCTGCGTTTTCACCTACATAGGATGAGATCATTTTGCTGACCTGTTTGGTCTGCAACAGGATACCGATGCCGAAATCGTCGACACCCGCATTGTTGGACGCAAATGTCAGATCCTTAACGCCGCTCTCTTTGATCGCGTCAAGAAGCAACTCTGGAATGCCGCAGAGGCCAAAACCGCCCGCTGCAATCAACATCCCGTCCTGAAGCACGCCGTCTAGCGCTTCTGCGGCCGAGCCGTAAACTTTTTTCATGATGTCCTCCCTTGGAACACTTGGATGACAGGGGTTGTGACCTGAGGTTACTTAACCTGTCAACTGTTTCGCCGCATTGCAGCACACGCGCTGTAATACTTTCGCTTAGGTTGTATTTTCTTCAGGGTATTTTAGCCACCAAAATGCATAGGCGCATTTTGATTATCCAACTCTCGCATAGGTGGCATTTGGATTCTTTTGGGAACAAAATGAACCTTTTGCAGTTCCGCGCGCACTCTTTAACATCACGTTAGGAGATAAAATGAGCGACGCGAGACGCGCATATGAAGAGTTCTTGGTCGCAAGCACCCGATCAGGCGATCAAAAAGCGGCCATTGCCTTGGTCGAGTTGCGTGGGCCACGGCTATTGCTCCATGCGACCCGACTTTTGGGGAATCATGAGGAGGCGCAAGACGCCGTTCAAGACGCCTGGGTCGATATCTTCAAAGGGTTGCGGTCGCTGCGCAGCGACGCTGCTTTTCCGGTCTGGGCGCTTAGGATTGTCACGCGAAAATGTGCAGCACTCATAAAAGGCAAACAACGCGACAGGTCGATCACCGCCAGTGTCGCCGAGGACCGCTCGCAAAGCACGGTTCCATCGCCGGCCGAGACGCGCGACCTCGCCCGCGCCATTGCCGCCTTGCCCCCTGCTCAGGCCGCAACAATCGCGCTGTTTTACATCGAAGGCTTGAGCCTAACCGAGGTGTCCATCGCCTTGGATGTTCCGATTGGGACCGTCAAATCGCGGCTATCAGAGGCCCGAAAAAACTTGAAATCCGCATTGGAAGGAGAAACCGATGTCTGACTCATTCGAAAAGGATCTGGATGCCCAGATCAAAGCCGCCCTTACTGGACAAGATCGCGAAATATTGGAAGCAACCCAAGAGCTTGGGTGGTTTCAGTTGGGGCTGAAGCAATTTCGCGGCAAATTGGGCTGGGTGACTTGGGTCTTGATGGTCGTTCAGACCCTGATGTTCGTCGCCGCACTCTGGTGCGCCATCAAATTCTTTGGCACCACGGATGTCATACCCGCCCTGAAATGGGGCTTTAGCGGGTCTGTGTTGATGCTTGGCGCGTTGCAAATAAAGCTGAGCCTCATGCCCCAAATTCAAGCTGATCGTGTCATCCGAGAGGTTAAGCGACTGCAACTGATGATCGCGGCCAAAGGCGAATAAGCTAACGAAAAGGCCCGACCTTATGGCCGGGCCTTTTGGCTTACTCGTCTGTTGCAGCCTTTTTCTTAGCGGCTGGCTTTTTCGCAGCTGGCTTTTTGGCCGTGGTCTTCTTCGCCGCTGGCTTTTTAGCCGGGGCCTTTTTGGCAGCCGCTTTCTTTTTGGGTGCCTTTTTGGTCTTAGCGGCAATCAACTCGATCGCCATTTCAACTGTCACATCCTTGGGCTCTGTGCCTTTGGGAATGGTCGCATTGACCTTTTCCCACTTCACATAAGGCCCATAGGACCCGTCCATGATGTTCATCGCGCCGCCGTCCGGGTGATCACCAAGCTCGCGCAGCGGTTTCTTGGCGGCTCCACGACCACGCCCCGGATTGGCCCGTTTATGCGCCAATAGCTCGACGGCGTGGTTCATGCCGACTTCAAGCATCTCCGGGTAGGTCTTGAAATTCACATAAACCGGGCGCTCATCACCGGGCATTTTGTGCATGATATAGGGGCCAAACCGTCCCAAGTTACCGCTGATCTTGCCACCCTCAGGGTGATCGCCAACATGGCGCGGCAGGCTCAGCAATTGAACCGCTTGTTCAAGCGTGGTTTCCTCTTTTGGCCAGCCGCCATTGCGGGCAAGCGGCAGTGATGTCCGCTTGGGCTTCTTGTTTTCCGGCGTGACTTCTCCGCGCTGAACATAGGGGCCATAGCGCCCATCCTTCAGCCAGATTTCATCGCCCTGATCCTCGCCCAAAAGCTTCTCTTCGCCCTCTGCCCCTTCGCCCGCAATCGGACGTGTATAGGTGCATTCGGGGTAATTCCCACAACCAACAAACCCGCCGGTGCGCGAGGTTTTTAGGTGCAACTGGCCGGTCCCGCATTTCTGACAAATCCGCGGGTCAGAGCCATCTTCGCGTGGTGGATACAACTGAGGGGCCAAGGCGTCGTCCAGAACATCCAGAACTTCGGAGACCCGAAGCTCGGTCGTTTCTTCGATGGCAACCTTGAAATCACGCCAAAACTTGCTGAGAACCTCAACAAATTCGGTATCCCCCGAGGACACATGATCAAGCTCGTCTTCTAGGGCCGCCGTGAAATCATATTCCACATAGCGTTTGAAGAAGTTGAGCAAGAAGATCGTGACGATGCGCCCGCGCTCTTCGGGGAAAAGGCGATTTTGTTCTTTGCGAACATAGGCATGGTCTTCGAGGCGTGTCAGGATCGAGGCATAGGTTGACGGGCGGCCAATGCCCAATTCTTCCATGCGTTTGACCAAGGTCGCCTCGGTGTAACGGGGTGGCGGTTGTGTAAAGCTTTGCAACGCCAAAACCGCCGCATCTTCGGACATGACAGCGGCATCGCACCGCTGCATTCCACCATCGTCGACCAAAGCGCCGCCGGTTCCAGATGCCTTTTCGTAGGCCGCCTGAAGGGCACCTGCACCAAAGCCAGCCGCCTCACCCATCATGATTTGTGGCAAGCGCTTGTCGTCGTCTTCAACAGGTTCGTCTCGGCCTTCTTCATAGACCTTGAGAAAGCCGTCAAACAGCACAACCTGACCGCTGGCTCGCAGTCCGACTTGGCCATCCGCACTCCCAACTTCGACCGTGGTACGCTCAAGTTTGGCACTGGCCATCTGACAGGCCAATGTCCGCTTCCAAATCAGATCATAAAGCTTGCGCTGATCATCTTCAGAGAGCTTCAGGCTCGACGCGTCACGCGTCATATCGGTTGGGCGAATACACTCGTGCGCCTCTTGGGCGTTCTTGGCTTTGTTTTTGTAGACACGCGGGCTGTCGGGAACGTATTCGGCACCGTAACGATCGGCAATTGCATCGCGTGCGGCGGTCACAGCCTCTGGGGCCATGTCGATGCCATCGGTCCTCATATAGGTGATGTGACCGGCTTCGTACAAACGCTGCGCCGCGTTCATCGTTTGGCGCGCGCCCATGCCAAATTTGCGGCTCGCCTCTTGTTGTAGGGTCGAGGTCATGAACGGAGCAGACGGATTTCGGCTCGCAGGTTTGGCTTCAACCTTGGTGACCGACAGGCCCCGAGACGTGATCGCCTGAACCGCCATTTCGGCCTGTGTGGCGTTGTCTATGTCAAATTTGTCGAGCTTGTTGCCCGCCAATGTTGTCAGACGTGCTTCATAGCTTTGACCACGTGGCGTGGTCAGCTGGGCCTTGATCGTCCAGTATTCGCGCGGCTTAAAGGCTTCGATCTCCATCTCTCGCTCAACAATCAAGCGAAGTGAAACCGATTGCACCCGACCTGCGGCTTTGGCGCCGGGAAGTTTGCGCCACAACACGGGCGACAGGCCAAACCCAACCAAACGGTCGAGAGCACGACGCGCCAGATAAGCCTCAACCAGCGGCATATCAATGTCGCGCGGTTCGGCCATGGCTTTGGTCACCGCCGCTTTGGTGATCGCGTTGAACGTCACGCGGCTAACATGGGTCGATTTTTTAATTGAGCGGCGTTTTGTTAGCGCCTCTTTCAGGTGCCAACTGATCGCTTCTCCCTCGCGATCAGGGTCAGTCGCGAGGATCAGTTCATCATCGGTTTTTAGCGCATTTGCGATCGCCGCAACGTGTTTTCGCGAATCGGTAGGTATTTCCCACGTCATCTCAAAGTCTTGCTCAGTGTCGACCGCAGTCCCCTTGCGAGGGAGATCCCGCACATGCCCATAAGAGGCCAGAACCGTATAGTCGGAGCCGAGATATTTGTTGATTGTCTTGGCCTTAGCCGGGGATTCCACAACAACGACTGGCATATTACTCTGAACCTCTTCGTAAAATTCGTTGGGCCTCTTTTCGGGCCGCATATGGCGGCGCAGAGTGAGGGGCGCAAGGGGGAATTGTCAATGTGGGCAACTAAGCCGCGTGGAAAGAATTGTAACAACGCGGTAGAATTGGGCGTCTATCAAGGAGGGTTTCCTATGCGTTTTCGGTCACTTGTCGCCACTGTAGCATTGATTGCAACACTGCCATTTCAAGCGCTCGCTTGGGAGGTACCGCAACGTGGCACGCAACTTCGCGCTGACTTGATGGATGCCATGCGGCCACATGCCGAAGCGGTGTTCGGTGCTCCGGTGGTATTTGTTGTCGATGATCTGCGTGTTCACGGCAATGTTGCCTTTGCAATGCTGCGCCCGGTGCGCCCCGGTGGCGGTGAGATCGGGTTCGATGATTTGTCTCCAGCCTATCAATCGTATGAAGATCGCGACTTTTGGGGCGGGGCTGACATGCAGGCGCTCTATGAACGTCAGGGCCGCACATGGGTGGCCACTCATCAAACCTTTGGTGCGACCGACGTTTGGTGGGCCGATCCGCAATTTTGCCCCAAATGGCACAGTGTAATTCCCGAAATTTGCGCCAATTGACCTTAATGCCGGGTGCCATCCCTATCCGGCACCAGAGTTAGGAACCCACCCGGTTTGCGTTCAACTTTGCCGTCAAGTTCGAGATCCGTCAAAACGGGGGAGACACGCCCAGACGTCGCCCCAAGGTCACGGATTAACTGATCTTCTGCCACGGGTGACGGCCCTAACCGTTCAAGGATTTGCAGATGCAGAGCAGCGGTTTCGCGCAAACTGCGTTGCGGCAGTGACGGCCCTTCAGGGACTTCAGGGGTAACGACCGTATCACTGGCCGGCTCCTCAAAACCAGGAAGGTCAGGCTGCACATCAGGGTCACGTGGTGGCAAAGCCTCGAGAATATCTTCGGCATTGCGAACCAAGCGCGCGCCATCTCGGATCAAAATGTTACAACCGCTGGCCCGTGCATCCATTGGGTGACCGGGCACGGCCAACACTTCGCGGCCCTGATCCAGCGCGTATCGTGCCGTGATAAGGGACCCTGACTTGGCCGCCGCCTCGACGACGACGACGGCACGCGACAGGCCCGAGACGATACGATTGCGCATTGGGAAATGCCGCGCCATGGGCTGCAACCCGATGGGTTGTTCACTCACCAAAGCGCCGCCTTTGTGCGCTATCTCCTCGGCCAACCGAGTATTTTCAGATGGATAGAGGACATCTACGCCCCCCGCCATGACGGCCACAGTGCCTGTTTCAACTGTTTCGACATGCGCAGCGGTATCAATCCCACGCGCCAAGCCCGACACGACTTGATAGCCAGCCTGTGCCAAGCCGCCAGCCAAAGACCGCGCCATCCGAAGACCCAAAGAAGAGGCATTGCGGGCACCAACCAGCGCAACCATCGGCCGTTTCAATGCGGCGGGTTCGCCGACAACCCAAAGCATGGGCGGCGCATCGGTTAGAGCCGCCAATTCAATCGGGTAAAAAGGATCACCATGGCAAACCAACTTAGCACCACGTGCGCGGGCGGCTTTGAGCTCGGCTAAAACCACGCCTTCAGGGCAGGCCTCATAGCGCTGCACGCCAGCGGACCGCGCCACATCGGGAAGGGCATCAAGCGCCGTCTGTGCATCACCATGTTCGGAAAGCAAACGCCAAAAGGTTGAAACCCCTACGCGGCGTGACCGCAAGAGACGGAGCCACGACACCCGATCATCTTCCGTGGTGGGTGGGAGTGGGGGGTGAGTGGAAGAGTAGCTGTGGTCGCGCATCTTAGCCCCGTCGTCTTGCACCATTAGAGGTAGCGCGAAGAGGGTTAACCGCAGGTAAACCTAAGCAAGTTTCCGCAGTTTTAGTTACAAAGCTTTGAATTACCGATGTTTTTGAAGGCCCGTCAAAAACTTACCCGACGACATCTTGCCCATTACAACCCAAATCCATCGAATCGCCCCCTATCACAGCATCATGATCCGGCTCCGCCCACGGTCAAACCGCCAATACGCACTGTTGGCTGGCCCACACCAACCGGAACCCACTGCCCCGCTTTGCCGCAATTCCCCATGCCCGGATCAAGCGCCATATCGTTGCCAAGCGCCTGGATCCGCTTCAACGCATTGGCCCCGTCTCCGATCAATGTCGCCCCCTTCACCGGCGCGCCAACCTTACCGTTTTTAACCCGGTAGGCTTCGGTACAGGAAAACACGAATTTGCCGTTGGTGATATCAACCTGACCGCCACCAAAACCCACCGCCCAAATGCCATCTTCGAGATCGGCGACAATATCCGACGGATTGGCATCGCCGCCCAACATATAGGTGTTGGTCATGCGCGGCATCGGCACATGGGCATAGCTTTCGCGCCGACCATTGCCCGTTGGTGTGTCGCCCATCAAACGGGCGTTTTGGCGATCTTGCATATAGCCGACCAAAACCCCGTCTTCGATCAACACGTTTTTGCCCGATGGGGTGCCTTCGTCATCAACCGAGATCGAGCCGCGGCGATCCGGGATGGTTCCGTCATCCAGAACGGTGACGCCTTTGGCCGCCACTTGTTGGCCCATAAGGCCCGCAAAAACAGACGAACCCTTGCGGTTGGCATCGCCTTCCAACCCATGTCCAATGGCTTCGTGAAGCAAAATACCCGGCCAACCCGGGCCAAGCACGATGTCCATCACACCGGCCGGGGCCGGTTCGGCTTCGAGGTTGACCAGAGCAATGCGCAAGGCTTCGCGGGCTTTTGATTGCCAATCTTGTGGATCCAGCAACCCATCCAAAGACACACGGCCGCCGCCCCCGGCGGTTCCGGATTCGCGCCGCCCATCTTTTTCAACGATGACCGACACGTTGACCCGTGTCATCGGGCGCACATCGGTGACCAACCCGCCTTCGGGTCGCAGAATCGCCACCTCCTGCAAGGACGCAGCGATGGTGGCCGTGACTTGGACCACACGCGAATCGAGATCACGAGCAAAGGCATCAATTTCACGCAAGGTTGCGATTTTCACTGGGAAATCCGCCCCGGCGATCGGGTCATTGTCCGAATAAAGGCGCCGATTTGTGCCCGCAGGGGGCGGGGCAAGAACACCGCCGCCCTGCCCGACGGCAAGCCGCGCGGTTTCTGAGGCACGTTTCAGCGCGGATTCGCTAATCTCGGTCGCATGGGCGTAGCCCGCGACCTCGCCATTTACGGCCCGTAAACCGAACCCTTCTGAGGCGTCATAGCTGGCGGTTTTGACCCGACCGTCATCAAACACCAATGATTCCGAGCGTTTACGCTCTAGGAAGAGCTCGCCATCCTCGGCCCCAGCCAAGGCATCGCGCAACAATGCGGTGCTCTTGTCGAGGTCGAGATGGGTTTCAAATGGGCGGAAAGGTGCGTCACTCATGGGGGCCTCAATTTGATCTGGATCAAAAAAAGCGGCGCTTTGCCGCAAGGGGGGTACTTTATAGGTGCATCAGAATATGATTTTAAACAGAGCAGAACGCAATGGGAGGTGAGGGAGTCGGTTTTACCGAGGCCCTCCTTTTTCCGTAAGTAATAGAATTCGCAACCGATCAGGGTGAGATATGCAACTGAAGACGACGCTGACGGGCCTGGCGGCCACTTTCCTGGCCGCACCCGCGCTGGCACAAGAGCTCGAAGTCGTGGGGAAACCCGTTGATGGCGCAATGGGTTGGCAGCCTGCGGCAACTAGCCTAGCTGAGCAGCTGCAAGGCCTCGACAATCTGCTGTTGGTGATCATCACCATCATCACATTGTTTGTGACCGGCCTGCTGGCTTATGTGATTGTCCGTCACAACCGCCGCGCCAACCCAACCCCCGCCAACTTTACCCACAACACGCCACTCGAAATCGCATGGACCATCGTTCCAATCGCGATTCTCGTTGTGATTGGGGCCTACTCACTTCCCGTGCTGTTCGCTCAGCAGGAAATTCCCGAGGGTGACATCACTATCAAAGTTACCGGTTACCAGTGGTACTGGGGTTACGAGTATGTTGATCAAGACGAGCTGGCCTTTGAAAGCTACATGATTGGCGCAGGTGACAACCGCATGTCGCCCGAAGTCGAAGCCGAGCTTGTCGAAGCTGGTTACAGCAAGGAAGACTTCCTTTTGGCCACCGACACCGCCGTTGTTGTGCCGATCGGCAAAACAGTTGTGATGCAGGTTACAGGTGCGGACGTGATCCACTCTTGGACCATCCCGGCCTTTGGTGTGAAACAGGATGCTGTTCCTGGCCGTCTGGCCGAGCTGTGGTTCACACCTGAGCGCGAAGGCATCTACTACGGTCAGTGTTCCGAACTCTGCGGCATCGCCCATGCCTACATGCCGATCACGGTCAAAGTTGTGTCCGAAGCGGCCTACGAACAGTGGGTTGAGGCCAACAAGGGTGGCGCTGACTATGTCGACGTCAACACCTTCCTGACCAACTGATCTTGGCCGGGGCCCTGCCCCACCGATACCAAACGAGCGGCGCGGATTTCGCGCCCTCTTCCTTCTCTGACCTAAGCGGACACACCACATGAGCGACGCCAGCTTTGAAAGCAAGCCCATCGAAAACGAGGCACAGTTCGGCGATTTCTTTGCCCTGCTCAAGCCACGTGTGATGACGCTTGTGGTCTTTACCGCTTTTGTTGGCCTGCTTGCCGCACCGACCCCGATCCACCCCTTTGTTGGCTTTTGCGCGATCCTGTTCATCGCCATTGGCGGCGGCGCGTCTGGTGCGCTGAACATGTGGTACGATTCGGATATCGACGCGGTGATGAAACGCACCAAGGGTCGCCCGATCCCATCAGGCCGGGTTACCCGCCAAGAGGCTTTTGCCTTTGGCCTGACCCTGTCGGTCTTTGCCTGCGTCTTCCTTGGTCTTGCCACCAACTGGCTCGCCGGTGGTTTGCTGGCCTTTACTATCTTCTTCTATGTCGTGATCTACACCATGTGGCTCAAGCGTTTGACACCGCAGAACATCGTGATTGGCGGGGCCGCCGGGGCCTTCCCTCCGATGATCGGCTGGGCCGCTGCCACGGGTGAGATTTCGATGGCCTCCACCTTGATGTTCTGCCTGACATTCATGTGGACCCCCCCTCATTTCTGGGCGCTGTGCCTCTTTATGCGCAGCGATTATGACGATGCTGGCGTGCCAATGCTGACCGTCACTCATGGCCGCCCGGCCACCCGTCGCCACATCCTTGGCTACACTGTTATGCTTGCCACTTTGGCGATTGCGCTTGGATTTACCCAAGTTGGCGGCTGGGTCTATCTCAGCGTTGCGCTTGTGCTCAACGCGCTGTTCCTCAAAGGGGCCTATGACATCTATCGCCGCGACGAAGCCATGTCCGAAGCGGACAATTTTGCCGTTGAGCGTAAATTCTTTAAGCTTTCGCTGCTCTATCTCTTTGCGCATTTCGGTGCCATTCTGATCGAAGCTGGGCTGGACAAATTCGGAGCATCGCTGTGAGCCTGACCAAACAACACGAGCTACATGCGCGCCGCAAAGGCCGCAATGTTGGCCTCGGCCTGACACTGGCCGCCTTTGTGGCGATCATCATGGGCCTGACGGTTGTCAAAGTAACCAGCCCGGAATTCCGGATGCCCGCCGCGGAGGGTGCAAATGGCAACTGATCCGAAAACCAAAACGGTGCTGCAGTTGGTTGGCGTTGTCGCCACCATGGGTGCGCTTGCTTGGGCCTCGGTGCCATTTTACGACTGGTTCTGCCGGGTTACGGGTTTTGGCGGCACGACAAACGTGGCCGAAGGGCCCGCCGGTGAGATTCTAGAGCAAACCATCAAGGTCCGTTTTGATGCGTCTCTGGAACGTGACATGCCATGGGAATTCAAACCCATGCAGCGTGAAATGACCCTACGCATTGGCGAAGAAGGCATGGCCTTTTACGAAGCCTACAACCCAACCGACAAACCCGTTGCCGGTCAGGCGTCTTACAACGTCGCCCCCTATTCGGCGGGCGGTTACTTTTCCAAAATCGATTGCTTCTGCTTTACCGAGCAGGTGCTGTTGCCCGGTGAGCGGGTGCAAATGCCGGTCGTGTTCTTTGTTGATCCTGACATCATCAATGACAGCGATGCCAAACATACCGGTCACATCACGCTCTCCTACACCTTTTACCAGATCGACCTGCCCGATAATGCGCAAGCCGCTCTGACACCTAAAACAGACGTCAAAACGTCTTTGAACTAACGCGAAACGAGGACAGAATATGGCCCACGCCAAGAACCACGATTATCACATTCTGAACCCCTCCATCTGGCCCCTTCTGGGTTCGGTTGCAGGTTTCATCATGCTTTTCGGCGCCGTCATGTGGATGAGCAAAGATAGCCCATGGATGTTCCTGATCGGCTTTGTTGGCGTTTTATACGTCATGTTTGGCTGGTGGTCGGAAACCGTGGCGGAAAACCAAGTTGGCGATCACACACCGGTTGTCCTGATTGGCCTGCGTTACGGCTTTATCCTGTTCATCATGTCGGAAATCATGTTCTTCTTTGCGTGGTTCTGGAGCTTCTTCAAGCACGCGATGTACCCGATGCACCCCGACGGGCTGAGCCCGGCGATTGATGGGGTTTGGCCCCCAGTCGGTATCGAAACCTTTGATCCATGGCACCTGCCGCTGATCAACACCTTGATCCTGCTGTGCTCTGGTGCGGCTGCGACTTGGGCTCACCACGCCTTGGTTCACGAAGACAACCGCAAAGACGTCAAATCCGGCTTGATCCTTGCGATCGGCCTTGGCCTGATCTTCACCGTATTCCAGGCTTATGAGTACGGCCACGCGGCCTTTGGCTTTGGCGGCAACATTTATGGGGCGAACTTCTTCATGGCGACCGGCTTCCACGGTTTCCACGTTATCGTCGGCACCATCTTCTTGTTCATCTGCCTGCTGCGCGTCTATCGCGGCCACTTCACGCCGACCAACCACCTCGGTTTCGAAGCGGCGGCTTGGTACTGGCACTTTGTGGACGTTGTTTGGCTGTTCCTGTTTGTCGCAGTCTACGTCTGGGGCGGCTAAGCTGACGTTTGAGGTTGCACCCCAACCCATGGAATGAAAAAACAAGGCGCGCCCGCAACGGCGCGTCTTTTGTTTAGGACCTGCTGTGAAACGTCTCATCGCCCCCATTTTGATTGGTCTGATCGGAGCCGCCATTTTGGTGGCTCTGGGTACCTGGCAGATCCAGAGGCTAAGCTGGAAGTCAGACATCCTTGCCGAGATCGATCAAAAGATTGCCGGTGAACCACAGGCCCTCCCCCGCGTCATCTCGCCTTCGGAACAACGCTATATGCCAGTTTCGATTAACGGCAATATCAATGATGGCGCACTGTTTGTGTTGGTTTCTGTCAAACGGCGCGGTCCGGGTTGGCGGGTGATTTCCCCTTTCACAACGGATGACGGCCGCCGGGTTTTGCTCGACCGGGGCTTTGTTCCAACCGATGCCAAGGACGCGCCTTTGGCGACCGGTCCGGCGACGGTTCTTGGCAACATGCATTGGCCGGATGACCGCAACAGCTCGACCCCAGACAACGACATAACAAACAACACGTGGTTCGCCCGCGATATTCAGCAAATGGCTGAAACCCTCGATACCGAACCACTCCTGGTCATAACCCGCGAATTGTCGCCCCTAGACAAGGGTATGACGCCCCTGCCCGTCGACAGTTCCGGCGTGGCCAACGATCACTTGCAATATGCCGTAACCTGGTTCTCTCTGGCCGGGATATGGATTTTGATGACTGGCGTCTGGATACGGCGCCTGATGCACAAAGGCTGAATTGATGAAATACGTCTCGACCCGTGGCAATGCGCCGGAACTCACTTTTGCCGATGCCATGTTGACCGGGCTGGCCCGCGACGGCGGTCTCTATGTTCCCGCTGAAATCCCACAGATGAGCGCCGATGACATTCGCGCCCTACAAGGGCTAAGCTATGAGGAAACCGCCTTTCGCGTGATCCAGCCCTTTGTCGGAGAAAGCTTTAGCGACGACGAATTGCGCGGGTGCATTGAACGCGCTTATGCCGGGTTTGGCCACAATGCCCGCGCGCCGATGGTGCAACTGGCTCCCAATCATTTCCTGTTGGAGCTGTTCCACGGTCCGACGCTGGCTTTCAAAGACTTTGCCATGCAAATGATCGGCCAACTGTTTCAGGTCGAACTCTCGAAACGAGGCGAGCGCGTGACCATCGTTGGCGCGACCTCTGGCGACACTGGCTCTGCGGCAATTGAGGCGTTCAAAGGTCTAGACGCGGTGGATGTGTTTATCCTTTACCCCCATGGTCGCGTGTCCGAAGTGCAGCGCCGTCAAATGACCACTCCACCGGAATCAAACGTCCATGCGCTGGCGATGGACGGGCATTTTGACGATTGTCAGGCCCGCCTCAAAGACATGTTCAACCATTTCGAATTCCGCGACGGTGTGAAACTGGCCGGGGTCAACTCGATCAACTGGGCGCGGGTGTTGGTTCAGGTCGTCTATTACTTTACCGCCGCCGCCAGCCTCGGCGCACCAGATCGCAAGATCAGCTTTACGGTCCCCACCGGCAACTTTGGCGATATCTTTGCCGGATATATCGCCAAACAGATGGGCCTGCCGATTGATCGTTTGGTGGTCGCCACCAACCAAAACGACATTCTGGACCGCTGCTTGAAGACCGGAGCCTATGAAAAAGGCGATGTCGCGCCGTCGATCAGCCCGTCGATGGACATTCAGGTCAGCTCCAATTTCGAACGCGCTCTGTATTTTGCCTATGGCAAAGACGGTGCCGCCGTGGCGCAATTGATGGATGAACTGGCCAATGGGGGCTTCTCTGTCTCCCAAGGGGCACTGCAAGCCCTGCGCGAAGATTTCGATTCGGGCCGTGTCTCTGAGGACGAAACCCTAGCCTTTATCAAAGAAGCCAACACCACAATGGGCGAGTTGCTCTGCCCGCATTCTGCGATTGCCGCCAAAATCGGCGAAGACAACCGCGATCCGGCGACACCTATGGTCTCTTTGGCCACTGCCCATCCGGCGAAATTCCCCGACGCGGTGGAAAACGCCTCAGGCATTCGCCCGCCTCTTCCCAATCGCATGGCAGACCTTTATGAGCGGTCCGAACGGGTGACCCGGGTTCCCAATGACCTGACAGCCCTCGAAACCCTCATTCAGGAGCGTATTGCCAAGTGACCGTCCAACTCGCCACGCTATCCAATGGCTTTCGTATCGTGACCGAACACATGCCGGGGCTGCAATCCGCTGCCCTTGGCATCTGGGTCACCGCTGGCGGGCGCCATGAACGCCCTGAACAAAACGGCGTGGCGCATTTTCTTGAACATATGGCGTTCAAGGGAACGGACACCCGCAGCGCGCTGCAAATTGCCGAAGCGATCGAAGATGTGGGCGGCTATATCAACGCCTATACATCGCGCGAAGTCACTGCCTATTACGCCCGCGTGCTGCGCGCCGATACGGCTCTGGCGATGGATGTGATTGCTGATATCCTGCTCAATCCAGTTTTTGATCAAAGCGAAATTGAAACAGAACGGCACGTGATCCTTCAGGAAATCGGTCAGGCCCGCGACACACCGGACGATGTGATTTTCGATTGGTTGCAAGAAAAGGCGTACCCCAATCAACCCATTGGCCGCACAATTTTGGGCGAAGCAGATCGGGTGCGTCGCTTTGGGCGCGAAGATCTCTCGACCTTTGTTTCCGAGCATTATGGCCCCGGCCAGATGATCTTGTCCGCCGCCGGTGCCGTCGATCACGACACTCTGGTTGCGCAGGCCGAGACACTGTTTGGCCATATCCCGGCCCGCACCGCCCCCGCCTATGATCAAGCGCGTTACCATGGTGGTGAAAGCCGCGAACTCAAAGATCTGGAACAGGCGCATATGGCCTTGGCCTTTGAAGGTCCGGGCTATCGAGACGATGATTTTTATGCCGCTCAGATTTATTCAAGCGCTTTGGGCGGCGGTATGTCTTCGCGGCTCTTTCAGGAAATTCGTGAAAAGCGCGGATTGTGCTATACCATTTTTGCCCAAAGCGGGGCCTATGCCGACACCGGCATGACCACGATCTACGCCGGAACAAGCGGTGAGGAGCTTGGCGATTTGGCGATGTTGACCATCGACGAGATGAAGCGCGCCGCCGACGATATGAGCCAAGCCGAGATCGACCGCGCCCGCGCTCAGATGAAGGCCGGTCTGCTTATGGGGCTGGAAAGCCCGGCAAGCCGTGCTGAACGCATGGCCCGGATGGTTCAAATTTGGGATCGTGTTCCACCGATCGAAGATACCGTCGCCCGCATCGACGCGGTCACCTTGGACGATGTTCTGCGCTTTGCACAGGCTCAGGCGGCAAGCGCATCCCCATCTCTGGCACTTTACGGTCCGGTGTCCAACGCCCCAACCTTGGCAGATTTACAGGCTCGTAGGGTCGCCTAATGCTAGGACTGCGGCGCAAGTTAAAGCTCGAAACCGAGCGCTTGACCCTACGCCTGCCGGTGCACGGCGACTATGCGGCGTGGTCTGCCCTACGCTCTCAAAGCCGCGATTTCCTTGCCCCATGGGAACCCAGCTGGTCCGCTGACCACCTAAGCCGACGCGCCTTTACCAACCGTGTGTATTGGGCCTCGCGGTCGGTTTCCGGTGGCACCGCCGTTCCGCTGTTCCTGACCCGCCGTGACGATGGCGCGCTATTGGGTGCCATCACCCTCGACAATATCCGACGCGGCCCCGCGCAGGCCGGAACCTTGGGCTATTGGATCGGCGAACCCTATGCGCGCCACGGCTATATGCGCGAAGCCATCTCAGCCGTTGTCCATCACAGTTTCGAAAAACTCGGGCTAAGCCGGATCGAAGCGGCCTGCCTGCCCGAAAACGCCGCCTCACGCGGGTTACTCGAAGCATCGCAATTCAAATACGAAGGCGTCGCGCAGAGCTATTTGCAAATCAACGGCCGCTGGCGCACCCATGTTCTTTACGCCGCCCTGCGTATGGATCGCCGCGGCAAAAGCAACGCCGGTCTCTAACCAAAACTGTTCGTTCCGGGGTCGGGCTCGCCACGCTCCCTTCCCCCCAAGGGGGAAGGACAGGCTGGGGGGCCAACACCAAGCACGCCGAAACGGCGTTCCTTTTGGGCACCAGCCCTTGGGTTCTGCGACAGGCAGGGCTATCAGTTTGTTAAACACTCCTAGCGCTCTCAGGATGCCCAATGCCCTTATCCGCCGCAGATGACCCGTTCGCCGAACGCCTTTCGGCTGATCTTCCACCTGACACGTTGCGCCGCACCGAACCACGTTACCTCGAAGAACCACGTGGCCGCTGGCATGGCTGTTCCAATTGGGTGGCTTTGCCACGCAACACCCAAGAGGTGGCGACACTTGTCAAAACCTGTGCCCAAAATCGGGTTGGCGTGCTTCCTTATGGCGGCGGCACTGGTTTGGTGGGCGGGCAAGTTGCCCCGAATGGCCCAGCTCCGCTGCTGCTTTCCCTCGAACGTATGACCGCCATCCGCAACATTTACCCTTTGGAAAATGTCGCATCGGTTGAGGCCGGAGCAATCTTGTCTGATGTCCACACCGCCGCCGAACGCCAAAATCGGCTCTTCCCCCTGTCGCTTGCCTCCGAAGGCTCGGCCCGCATTGGCGGGTTGCTGGCCACCAATGCCGGGGGCACAAATGTTCTGCGCTATGGCAATGCCCGCGATCTCGTGCTTGGGCTTGAGGCTGTTTTGCCCGATGGATCAATCTGGAATGGTCTGAAACGCCTGCGCAAAGACAATACGGGCTATGACCTCCGCCACCTTTTGCTTGGCTCCGAAGGGACATTGGGTGTCATCACGGCCGCCAGTCTCAAACTGTTCCCCCGTCCTGCCGCCGTTGGAACAGCGCTTTTGACGGTCGCCTCGCCCAAGGCGGCGCTTTCGCTGCTTGCCATAGCTAGGGACAGGCTCGGTGACACGGTTACCGGGTTCGAACTCATGCATCGCACCGGCTTTGACTTTTTGTCAGACTGCCTGCCAGACGTCCGCCAACCCTGGGCGCAGGCCCCGGAATGGTCCGTCTTGATGGAAATAAGCCTGCCCTCGGGCTTATCTCCTCAAACCGTACTAGAAGACATTCTGACCCAAGTTTTTGAGGCCGATTTGGTAAGCGATGGGCTTATCGCGCAATCTTTGGCCCAAGCGCAAAGCTTTTGGGACATGCGGGAACACATCCCCGAAGCCAATCGGGTGATTGGGTCAATCTCAAGTCACGACATCTCTGTCCCACTCTCGGCCCTTCCGACCTTTATTGACCAAGCCGGAGCGGCGCTGGACCAAATTGGCACCTTCCGCGTCAATTGCTTTGGTCATTTGGGGGACGGCAATCTGCATTATAATGTCTTCCCCGCGAAAGGCCGAGATCGCACTCTATATAATGAGCAGCGTGACACGATCAAAACCTGCATTCACGATCTCGTCCATGCGTTAGACGGATCGGTAAGCGCCGAACATGGCATTGGACGTTTTAAGGTTGATGATCTGGAACGTTATGGCGACCCGGCCAAGCTGTCGGCCATGCGCGCCATCAAAGCCGCGCTTGACCCGCTCGGCATTATGAACCCCGGCGCTGTTTTACGCTGATCACTGCGAGATGCGAAAGACGCAGCCATCCGATGCCAATTGCGGTGGTGTAAGGCATAGGCCGCTCGCGACCTGAAACGCGGCCAAAACTTTGGGCACATAGTCTCGGGTTTCTGAAAAGGGCGGCACGCCACCATGTTTGCCGATCGAATTCTCCCCGGCATTATATCCGGCCAGAACCAATATCGGATCGCCTTCAAACTTCTCCATCAAAAAGTCGAGGAACTTCACCCCGCCTTTGATGTTTTGAGTGGCATCAAGGCTATCAGTCACGCCAAACCGTTCGGCTGTGGCTGGCATCAACTGCATCAGCCCCTGTGCCCCGGCTCCGCTCACTGCGTCCGCCTTGCCAGATGATTCAACGGAAATGACGGCCAGCGCCAGCGCCGGTGATACACGCGTTCCAACGGTTGATTGCAAAATCGCCCGACCATGTTTTGCGGCAATTTCCTGAAGCGCTTGCAAACGAGGGGCGGCCACAGATTGGCCAGAGGGCCCTTTGGTCAGGCTCACCAAAGCCGGTTCAAGACGCCCTGCCCCTGCCGAGGCAAGATTTGGTGACACTTGATCCCAATACCATGAATAGCGCGATTTTGGTTTCGCGACCGCCGCTGCTCCATCCGCACTTGGCGCTTTTGGAGCCGCAACAACAGGCGTCTCTTTGGATTTTGGCGGCGGCGGGACCGCTGGATTCGCCCGAGGGGCGACCTGAACAGTGATCCGGCGCGCTCCGGGCTTTGGCGGTTTAACGCGTTTGGCCGAAAACCCCGTTGCTTCAGCCTGTACCGCACCCGGATTCGTCATACAAACCGCCGTCGCAATCAATGCGACAGAAAAATATTTGAAAAACATGGTTCTGCTCGTCCCCTTTTTAGGGTGTGTTTTTTCCATATATGGCACAATCCGGGTTCAAAATCCATCTGTGTCTCTGAACTGTGAACATTCCGCCATAGTCTTATACCCAAATGGATAGGTGAATGCTAAAAATTTAACTATCGTTAACTTTTTAATCCTTTTTATTCAGTTAGTTACCGTGAATTCCTTCAATTTTCTTGGAAAGCCAAAAATCACTGCATTCGGGTCAAATTCTCGCCCCAATGCAAGTCGATAACGTGTTCATACCGCAGCGGACGGGGCAAGTGAGAGAGGCCCACAACGTTCAAGGCGGTGAGTGAAACAAGACAAATTCTGGAGAGAGACCATGATCAAGTTCATCAAAAACTTCCGCAAAGACGAAGCTGGCGCCGTAACCGTTGACTGGGTTGTTCTGACAGCCGCTGTTGTTGGCCTGGCCATCGCTGCCTACTCGACCATCGAAACCAACGCCACAACCCTGATCACCGCCGCTGGTGGCGCAGTTGCGGCTGAAAACGACTTCTAAGTCATCAGGCTGATACACGCCTCGTGAAAGCAGGTCACCTGCTTTCACGGACCCTCATTTAAGAGCAGGAAAGGGCTAATAATGCTTAAATTTCTCAAAGCATTCCGTGACGACGAGACCGGTGCCGTTACTGTAGACTGGATTGTAATCACGTCTGCCGTAGTTGGTATGTCAGCGGTCGCATTTTTCACCGTGGAAGATGCGTCCTTTGCGCTGATGGACGCCGCAGGCACCGCAGTCGCCGCAGAAAACGACTTCTAATCCCCTGTTCCCTACGCACCAAGGGCTGTTTCCTGCACGGGAAGCAGCCCTTTTCTCTGGCACCGCTTCACCGCGTGATTATCACGGAAGTACCGCCATCCCGGCCTCATTTGGCCACAATTGACGATCAAATTGGCAGTCGGGCAACATTCCTTTCGCTGCCCTGAGGTTAAAAACGAGGTGAAACATGCGACTTGTATTCGGATTGGTACTGATTGCAGGGCTAGGCCTGGCCGGCTTTGCCGTCTACATGGCGCAAAACTATATCGGTGCCTATGAAAACGCACTGCAACAGGAACGCGCCAAAGTGGTGGCTTCAATTCCCACACAGCAGATTTATGTGACCAATCGCGCGATTGCCTATGGCGAAGTCATTTTGCCCGAGGACATCCAATTAGCCCCTTGGCCAAACGAAATCTTACCCGAAGGGTATTTTGACGAAGCCAATCCCGCCGCGGCCGAAGGTCAAAAACCGCGTGTCGCGATGCGCCAGATGGAAAAATTCGAAGCCTTGGTTGCCGTCAAACTGTCGGAACCAGGTGGAGATGCGGGTCTGACCTCACGTTTAAAGAAAGGTCAACGCGCCTATGCCATCAAAGTTGATGTGGCATCAGGAGTATCCGGTTTCTTGCGTCCCGGTGACCGTGTGGACGTCTATTGGACTGGCCGCATTCCCGGCAACAACCCCAACCTCCCCTCAGGTGATGTGACCAAGCTCATCGAAACAGGTGTTGGCCTGATCGCCATTGACCAAATGTCCGAAGCGGAATCCAACGCAGCCACAATTGCGCGCACCGTTACCGTTGCAGCCAGCCCTCAACAAGTTGCTGCGCTGGCTCAGGCTCAGAAAACCGGTCAGCTGTCTCTGTCCCTGATGGCGAGCAATGATGATACCGTTGCCGAAGCGATTGAGGTCGATCAGATGTCGCTCTTGGGTCTCGAACAGGCCGCTCCCGAAGCTGCCCCGCAGCGTGCTTTACAGACATGTACCCGAATTGAACGTCGTGGCGTCGAGCGAACAGAAATTCCTATCCCCTGCACGAACTAAGGGCAAATCAACAACTTGTCACAGACGGGCACCCTCAAGGGTGCCCGTTTTTCATTGGGTGTTTTTTCGATCTGTTGCGAGTTATCCACATATATTTCCCTTCCGAAGTCATTGATTCTTGCAAAAAAATCAAAACTAGCGCAGGTTTGGACAAAATGCAGGCAATAAGACCTGCGAGTGAGGCGTGATCGAAAGGCAGGTCACATGAAATTTGATAGATTCATGAAAGCAGCCCTCTTTGGGCTGACATTGGCGGTGGCTCCGGCTGCAACCGTGCTCCCAACGGTGCTCGAGGCCGAAACCTTGCGCGTCGTGCGTAGCGGGACGGAACAGGTGCTAAAGGTTCCGATGAACCGAGCCGTGGTGGTGGAAAGCGATCAGCCCTTTGCAGAGCTGTCGATTGCCAACCCCTCGATTGCGGATATCTCATCGCTCTCTGATCGATCGATCTACGTGTTGGGCAAATCGCCCGGCACCACGACACTGACCATTCTCGATGGGCAGGGGCAACTCATCACCAATGTCGACGTGCGGGTCGCGGCGGACGTGACCGAATTCAAAGAACGCCTGCGCCAAATCTTGCCTGACGAAAAAATCGAAGTGCGCACCGCCAATGACGGGATCGTCTTGTCGGGAACCGCCTCTTCGACGGCGCGGATGCAACGCGCATTGGATCTCGCTGAACGTTATGCGCCTGAACGCGTGTCCAACCTGATGACGGTTGGCGGCGTTCAACAGGTGATGTTGAAAGTTCGTTTTGCAGAAATGCAACGGACCGTTGGCAAACAGCTCCGCGCCTCTCTGGCGACTGGTGGGTCTGTTCTTGGTGGGGATTTGGGCCTCGAAATTGGCACCGGAAACGCAGCCCCAGGTGCCCATGTGGATCAGGTTGCAAACAAGCTTTTCCCCGAAGGCATCGACACCGAAGGTGCCGCATTGCTTGGTTTCAACATGGGGGGACTCGAAGTTGGGATCCTTCTAGAAGCGTTGGAATCCAAAGGTGTCGTTCGCACATTAGCCGAACCAAATTTGACGGCTCTCTCCGGACAAGAAGCGAAATTTTTGGCCGGTGGCGAATACCCTGTGCCCGTGTCCCAGCAAAACAATACGATCACCATCGAGTTTAAGCCCTTTGGTGTCGAGTTGAACTTCATTCCTCGCGTGATTGACGGCGATCTGATCAATCTGGAATTGGAAGCTGCGGTGTCGTCGATCGACAACACCAACGGCATTAGCCTGTCAGATATCACGGTTGCCGCCTTCAAACGCCGCGAAACACAGACAACCGTAGAACTTCGTGATGGCGAAAGCTTTGCCATTGCTGGTCTTTTGATGGATGACTTTACCGATTTGAACGGTCAGGTGCCTTGGCTCGGCGATGTGCCGGTTCTTGGCGCTTTGTTCCGAAGTGCCGAATACCAGCGCGAGCAATCTGAGCTGGTGATTATTGTGACGGCCCATTTGGTGACCCCTACTCGTGGCGAAGCACTTGCATTGCCAACGGATCGCGTGACCCCCCCCACCGAGCGTGACTTGTTCCTACGCGGACGCGTGACGGGGGCCCCAAAAACTGGCGCAGCCGGAGAGGTGGCGAAACAAGATTTCACCGGCTCTTACGGCTATGTGATGGATTAAGCGGAGGCTTGGACAGATGATCAGGACCACCATAACCGGCCTCGCCATCAGTTTCGCACTGGCAGGATGCTCTGGTAACGACCCGGTCGCCGGGGCATTTCACCGCGAAGCGGGTGCCTTGATCGATACAGGCCATTTTGGCAATGCCACAATGCACAACACCCAGATCATGAATGGGGAAAAGCAATACGTCTTCGATCTGTCGCAGCGTTTTGCCTCCGAAGTCATGACCACGGTTAATTTCGCCTTCAACAGCGCGACGCTCGATGCTGGAGCCATTGATACGCTGCGCGAACAAGCACGTTGGATTCGCCAATTCCCCGAGGTCCGCTTTAAGGTCTATGGCCACACCGACAAGGTTGGCGGCAATGGATTTAACAAGAGCCTGGGGATGAACCGCGCACGGACTGTCGTAAATTACCTTGTTTCTCAAGGAATTGACCGCAACAGGCTAGAAGCAGTGGTCAGCTATGGTGAAAGCCAACCGTTGATCGTAACAGAAGGCCGCGAACGTCGTAACCGCCGAACAGTCACCGAGGTTTCTGGCTTTGTCGGGCGTCATCCTACTGTGATGGATGGTAAATATGCCGAAGTTGTTTACCGTGAATATATACGCAGCGCCGAACCAAAAACCGGGTTGACCGGATTGGCGGGCAGCGACCTGAGCGTCGATCAGGGTGCCGACGGCGCCGATGGATAAGCCAGACCGATTTCTCTGAAAAAGGGCGCCCTTTGGGGCGCCTTTTTGTTTTGACCGTCCAGAAATACCGTACAATTTCGGCTTTTTGGCCCAAATGTTGCCGCCTTTCCCCGTCAATTTCCTTTCCAAAGGATCAAAGCGCCGCAGTGAGTCGGCGCATCGGGTCCGGACATCGGGTGGCAAACGAGCAGTATCGCGCCCCATTCCGAACCGGCCCGTAGGAAAGGACGTGAGGCTATGACGAGTTCGACACCAAATCAGGCGGATCCATCGCCCATCGTGGCATGCACCATTAGCCGCGATGTGCAAAACTTCGATCTATTGATCGAAGATATGGAAACCATTTTAGGTGAAAGCTGGGGTGACCTCGGCTTTGACGAAGCTCTGGCCTTTCTCAACCAAAAAGAAGCCGAAGGGCTTGAATTTGTCGCCATGGCAATTGACGCCATAGACGAGCCCGACCTTTCCCTATTGGGAGGCATCATTTCCGGGGCCAAGGACCGCGGTATCAAAGTGGTCTTGATTGCAGAAGACGTGACGCCCGCCTCGCTTCACCAATTGCTGCGTCAAGGTGCCGATGAATTTGTCCCCTATCCTTTGCCCGAAGGTGAACTTGCGGCTGCGGTTGAACGTATGCGCAATCCGCCCGCCCCAGTAGCCCACGCAAACGCAGGTGCCGGATCGGATGGCGTCAAGTTGAGTGGTGGCGGCGACGGGGTTTTGATTGCTGTTCAAGGGCTGGCCGGTGGTGTTGGCACAACAACCATGGCCGTCAATCTCGCCTATGAATTAGCGACCTGCCGCCAAGACAACCCGCCCAAGGTCTGCCTCATTGACTTTGGTCTGCAATTTGGCACCGTTGCAACCTACCTTGATCTTCCGCGCCGCGAGGCGGTTTTGGAAATGTTGTCCGACATTGATACAATGGATGGGGACAGCTTTGGCCAAGCCCTAGTCAGCTACGAAGACAAGCTTCAGGTTTTCACCTCGCCGTCAGACATTCTGCCGCTCGACATGATTGGCCCAAGCGAGGTGCAGGCCATTCTGGACGTTGCCCGCGACCACTTTGACTATGTCATTATCGACATGCCCTCGACGATCGTGCAATGGACCGAAACCGTTTTGACCGAGGCTCAGGTTTACTTTGCCATGGTCAGTCTCGATATGCGCTCGGCCCAAAACACCATGCGCCTAAAACGGGCGCTACAGGCTGAAGATCTGCCTTATGACAAGCTGCGCTACGTCCTCAACCACGCCCCCAAATTCACCGATTTGCAAGGCAAGGGGCGGGTCAAACGCATGGCGGATGGCCTTGGCATTACGCTTGATCTCCAGCTCCCGGATGGTGGCAAACCTGTGGCACAGGCCTGTGACCATGGTCTGCCTTTGGCAAATCACGTCCCCAAGAATCCGCTTCGCAAAGAATTTGTAAAACTGGCAGCTCAGCTTGATGCGATCGGCAATTCCGACGCCGAAGCCGCTTGAGAACGAGGAAAATAGATGTTTTCGCGCTATAAAAAGACCCAAGTTGCCGAGGCGGCCCCGGTAGAAGCCAAAGCCCCTCAACCTGTTGCCGCCCCAGCTGCTGAAACAGAAAAGCCAAGCGCACGCCGCGTGGCTCAACCTAGTGCCCCGGCCCGCGCGGCCCCGGCGGACAAGGAAAAGAAACGCAAAGAGCGCCTTGCCGACATCAAGTTGGAAATGCACCGTGCGCTTTTGGAAAACTTGAACCTTGCCGCCCTAGATGGCGCAAGCGAAGCCGAATTGCGTGAGGAAATCAACGACATCACCACCGAAGTCTTGCAGGAAAAAGGCATCGTTCTAAACCGTGACGAACGGCGCGCAATGATCAATGACCTGTATGACGAAGTGAAAGGCCTTGGCCCGCTAGAGCCGTTGCTCAAAGATGAGAGCATTTCAGATATTCTGGTTAACGGCCCGCAGCAAATCTTTATCGAACAGAACGGCAAATTAAGCCTGTCTGATGTGACGTTCAAAGATGAAAAGCACCTAATGCGGATCATCGACAAGATCGTCTCGGCGGTGGGTCGTCGTGTTGATGAATCCAACCCCTATGTTGACGCCCGTTTGCAAGATGGCTCGCGTTTCAACGCGATGGTCCCACCGGTCGCGATTGATGGTTCGCTCGTTTCCATTCGTAAGTTCAAAAAGGACAAGCTGGGCATTGATGACCTGGTGAACTTTGGGGCCTTTACCGAAGAGATGGCCGTCTACCTTCAGGCCGCCGTTGCGACGCGACTGAACATCATCGTCTCGGGTGGTACCGGTTCTGGTAAAACCACCACACTCAACGCGCTTTCGTCCTTTATCGACAATGCCGAACGTATCCTGACGATCGAGGATACGGCGGAACTTCAGCTCCAGCAGACCCACGTTGGCCGGATGGAAAGCCGCCCGCCGAACGTTGAGGGCAAAGGGGCCGTTACGCCGCGCGACTGTTTGAAAAACGCCCTTCGTATGCGTCCTGACCGCATCATCGTTGGGGAAACCCGTGGCGAAGAAGTTATCGACATGTTGCAGGCCATGAACACCGGCCACGATGGATCAATGACCACAATTCACGCCAACTCGGCCCGTGACGGCGTGGCCCGTTTGGAAAACATGATCGCCATGGCCGGGATCGAGATGCCGCTCAAAGCCATGCGGGCTCAGATTTCGTCGGCTGTGAACCTGATCGTGCAAGCCTCGCGCCTACAAGACGGCTCGCGCCGGATGACCTCGATCACCGAGATCACCGGGATGGAAGGCGATGTGATTTCCATGCAGGAAATCTTTCGGTTCCAACGTGTTGGCCTAACACCCGATAACAAGATCCTCGGTCACTTCACCGCCACCGGCGTTCGGTCTGCGTTCTCTGAACGCTTCCGGATGTGGGGCTATGACGTGCCGTCCTCGATCTATGAACCTTTCCGAGCGGAGTAAGACCTATGCTCAGTGCAGCCCCTATCATCTATGGCATGATCTTCCTTGGCGTGCTGGTCATGGTCAACGGCATCTATCTGGTGGCGTTTGGCAAATCGATCAGCCTGTCCAACAAGGTTAACCGCCGCCTCGAAATGCTCGACAAGGGCGAACGGCGCGAAGACGTTTTGGCAAAACTCCGCAAGGAGATGGACCAACACATGAAATCGCGCTCTTTGCCGCTTTATTCGCTTTTGGCGGACAAAGCGCAAAAGGCCTCCATCGCCTTTACCCCGCAGCAACTTATCATGGTCATGGCCGTTGCATCGGTTGGGGCCTTTCTTGGCCTGACTATCGGTACCGAGGCGTCTTTGCCCGTCCGTGTTGTCATGGGGCTTATGATGGGTGTTGGCGGGGTCTATATGTGGGTCAATCACAAGGCCAACAAGCGCCTTAGTATGATTGAAGAACAGCTCCCCGATGCAGTTGAGCTAATGGTACGATCCTTGCGTGTTGGTCACCCGTTCAGCTCGGCAATCACGATCGTTTCCAAAGAGATCAAAGACCCGCTGGCCACCGAATTTGGCGTCATCGCAGACGAGGCGACCTATGGCCGCGACGTTGGCGAAGCCCTAAAACACATGGCTGAACGCCTCGATATGCAGGATTTGCGCTTTCTCGCCGTGGCCGTTGCCATTCAACAGCAAGCCGGTGGTAACTTGGCCGAAATTCTCGAAGGTCTGGCCAAGGTGATCCGGGCGCGCTTCCGCCTCTTCCGCCGTGTCAAAGCGATCACCGCCGAGGCGCAATGGTCGGGTAAGTTCCTGTCTGGTTTTCCGGTTGGTGCGTTGATCTTTATCCAGGTGGCCAAGCCCGATTACTACGACGACGTGCTCGACCACCCATGGTTTATCCCCGCCTGTTTTATTGTGGGTATCATGCTGACGCTGAACGTTTTTGTGATGCGCGCACTTGTGAACATCAAGGTTTAAGGGAGCCGCGACATGTTTGAACAGATCAATACAATGATCACCGATCTGCTTGGCCCTGCTGGCCCGTTGATGGTGGTTGCTGGCCTCGCCTTTATCCTGATCCTTGCCACCATTCCGATGATGCTAAATGCAAAACCGGATCCGATGGACAAGCTCAAAAAGTCCGGTCAGGAACGCATGAACGCGGAATCCCGTGCCGTACTGCGCGAGAAGAGCAAAAACGACAAGCTGAACAAATACTCGCAGTTCCTTGAACCGCAGGATGAAAAAGAACTGTCCGACATTCGGATGAAGCTCTTGCAGGCCGGGTATCGCTCTAAAGACGCCGTGCAGATGTATTTCTTTGCACAGATGGCCCTTGGTGTTTTGCTTTTGGGTGTCGGGATCGTTTATTTCTTGATGTTTGTGAATGGCCCAGACGCCACGTTGCAGCAAAAGATGATGTACATCCTTGGCCCCGGTGCCATGGGGTATCTCGGGCCCAAATACTGGATCAACAAACGCGTCGAAAAACGCAAAGAAGAGATCCAGAGCGGTTTCCCAGATGCGCTTGATATGATGCTCGTTTGTGTGGATGCCGGTCAATCCATGGACCAATCCATCGTTCGCATCTCTAAAGAACTGCGCGCCTCTTACCCTGCCTTGGCCGATGAATTCGAAATCATCAGTCACGAAATGAAAGCCGGTAAGGACAAAACGCAAGTTCTGAACGACATGTCCGAACGCTGTGGCGTTCAGGATGTCAGCTCCTTTGTGACGGTTTTGAACCAAGCCCAAACCTTTGGTACCTCAATTTCCGACGCGCTTCGGGTCTATGCGGGGGAAATGCGTGACAAAAGGGTCATGCGTGCCGAAGAAAAAGCAAACCAGTTGCCGACAAAGATGACGCTAACAACTATGATGCTGACAGTGCCTCCGCTGCTGATCATTCTGGTTGGTCCATCTGCGGTTGGCATCACGGAAATGGGTAATATCGGACAATAATCATGCACTTGGCCCCATTTGGCGCCGCCCTATCAATCCTCGTTCTTTTGGCCGCCTGTGATCCGGGCGGCCAAACCGCATCCAAGGACACCCCCTTTGCCCCGGCCCTTGACCCGCGCGGCGAAGCCGTTGACGGTTTGGTCGTTGGACACCGGTTGATGGAAGCCAAGCAGTATGAGCTTGCCCTTGATGCCTATACCCGGGCCGCCGGTCAAAAAGGGTTGACCGGAGAGGTTCTTGTGGCTTTGGGGTCGGCTAACCTTGAGTTGGGCCGCTTGAACCAAGCGGAAAAACAGCTCCGTAGCGCCATCAAGAAAGAACCGGATTGGCCCGAGGCTTGGAATAACCTTGGTGTTTTGCTCCTCGAAACCGGTGAAACCGCCGAGGCGATCGGAGTCTTGCGACGCGCTTTTGCGATGGACAATGGCGAAAGTGACGCAATCCGTGACAATTTGCGCTTGGCGATAGCAAAACAAGAAAATACCCTCTATGGTGACGACTTAGAACAAGACTACACGCTGGTGCGACGAGGCCGCGGACAATACACGATCCGCAGCGCAACAGCAGATGAGGCAGAGCAGTAAAAGGACGCAGGCACAATGCGCCACTTGACATTTGTATCTATCGCCGCGGCAGGCATTGTCGCGCTATCGGGCTGTGAAAAAGGCATCGATACCGAAGAAATGGATCGTAAATTTCAGGGCGTGAACGTCGTGGATGAAACGAACCTGAACGAGGTCATGCTCTCGGTGAGCGACCCGAATGAGGCGGTGAATTACTTTCAACGCGCTGCAGCATCCGATCCAGACCGGATTGACCTGACGCGTGGCCTTGCTGTGTCATTGGTACGTGCAAAACGCATCAACGAAGGAACAATTGCCTGGGCCAAAGTGGTTGATCACAAAGACGCCACCAATGAGGACCGTGTCAATCTGGCCGATGCTCTGATCCGAGGCAATGACTGGGACAAGGCTGAAAAGGTTCTAACCGCCATTCCGCCAACCCATGAAACGTTTAAGCGCTATCGCCTTGAGGCGATGATCGCCGACAGCAACAAGGATTGGAAAAAGGCCGACAGTTTCTATGAAATTGCCGTGGGCCTGACGACAAAACCGGCTTCTGTTCTCAATAACTGGGGCTATTCCAAGCTGAGCCGTGGCGACTATCCGGCGGCTGAACGGTTATTCACCGATGCAATCCGCCAAGACACCACGCTCTTTACCGCCAAGAACAACCTTGTTCTGGCCCGTGGTGCACAGGGCAAATACGTCCTTCCCGTCGTTCCTATGACCCAGATTGAACGCGCCGAATTGTTGCATTCGATGGGTCTGGCGGCGATCAAACGCGGCGATGTCGAAACCGGCAAGGGCCTTTTGCGCAACGCCGTAGAAACCCATCCACGCCATTTTGAAGCGGCCAAAACGGCGCTTGATGCGCTGGAAAACACCTAAGGCACCCCGAGGCTGACGATGCATATACCGGCATTTCAAGCGGCTTTGTTCGCTGCTCTTGTGATCCCGATCTGGCTCTACACATTCTATGTGGACATGAAGCTCAAAAAGATCAGCAACTTGACCGTCTGGGCCTTGTTTGCGGTGTTTGTTGTTACCGGCTTTCTGACCATGCCGCTAAACGAATACCTTTGGCGCTTTGCCCACTACGGCGTTGTTTTCGCAGTGGGGTTTGCGTTTTGGATGCTGCGTCAGGTCGGTGCTGGTGATGTTAAATTCGCCGCTGTGGCCGCTTTGTTCATCCATCAAGGCGACTTGCGTTTGATGATGTTCATCGCCATCGCGGCGATGTTGGCGGCAACTGTGACAACTCTGCTTGTGACCTTTTCGCCACTGAAAAAGCTCGCCCCAAATTGGGCAACATGGAAAATGCGTGACCCAGATAACCCGGACTCAGTTGGGGGGGGCAAACAGTTCACCCTTCCCATGGGAACTGGCCTTGGGCTGATGCTCTGCGCCTATCTGGTCCTTGGGATTTTCTACGGGCAATAGGCGTCTAAGGGGGGCATAGCGGCCCCTACTCTATCGCACCTTGCCAATCATCTTCCCCTAACCGGCCCATATCCTGACACAAACCTCGGGCATTCTGTTGCAAAGACCCCAAGTGGCAGGAATCGAGCGATGAATATGCAGACCGGCGCAGTGATGGCGCCCCCCTCCCCCAAGTCATTGGATGACGTCGGGCTGACCGTTGTAATGATGCGGGACATTCTGCTGAAAACGCAGTTCCGCAAAAACATCAACAAGGTGACCGACCTGGCCCGCGCCATTGCGCTCCCGGTGCCAATCACCCAAGAACTGATTGACATGGCCCGTGGTCAAGGGCTGCTGGAGGCGATGGGGACTTTGGGTGCCGCTGGTGAAGTCAGCAGCGAAATGCCCTATCAGCTTACCGATCAGGGCAAGGCACGGGCGCTGGATGCTTTGTCACAATCGGAATATTTTGGCCCGATGCCGATCCCGCTCGAAAGCTATCGAGAACAGATGAAGCGCCAGTCAATCCGCAACATTCAGATCACCCGTGATCAGCTTCTTGGCGCTATGGGCCACCTGATCCTTCCCGACGATTTGATCGGAAACCTTGGCCCCGCTGTTGGATCTGGCCGCTCAATCCTAATGTACGGCCCCCCCGGCAACGGCAAATCCTCGATCTCGAACGGTATTCGCGATGCGATGGGCGACAAGATTTATGTCCCCCGCGCCATTGAATATTCGGGTCAGGTGATCACCGTTTATGACCCGATTGTTCACTCCGAGGCCACCGACGAAGAAGAGAACCCCAATGCCCTGCGTCGCCGGTCGCAATATGACCGCCGCTATGTCTATTGCCAGCGTCCCACGGTCATCACCGGGGGGGAACTGTCGCTCGACATGCTTGATCTGGTCTACAATCCGACTGCGCGCACCTATCAAGCCCCGCTTCAGCTCAAATCCTCCGGCGGCATCTTTATCGTCGACGACCTTGGACGTCAGGCAGAACCGCCGCAAAAGCTCGTGAACCGATGGATCGTTCCGCTCGAGGAAAGCAAGGACATCTTGGCCCTGCAATCGGGAGAAAAGTTCGAGGTGCCTTTTGACACGCTCGTCATTTTCTCAACCAACTTCCATCCAAACGAGATATTTGACCAAGCGGCCCTGCGACGGATCTTCTTCAAGATTAAAATTGATGGCCCGAGCCAGGAAAACTTTTTAAAAATCTTTGCCCTGGTGGCGCGCAAGAAAAAGATGCAACTGGACGAAGCCAGCCTCGTGCACCTTCTCAAAAACAAATATCCGACGATCAACAACACCTTTGCGAACTACCAGCCAGTGTTCTTGATCGACCAAATGATCTCGGTCTGTGATTTCGAGGGCATCCCTTACAAGATGACACCCGAACTTGTTGATCGGGCTTGGGCGAACATGTTCGTCAAGGATGAAAAGATCGTCAAATAATTCCTATCCTCGCGCTTTTGAAACCCTCGGTCGCAGCGTCCTGCAACCGGGGGTTTTGTCGTTTTGACAATGCGCTTCTCTGACATCGGGAGGCGTGACAAAAACCGTGAATTTTTCGTCGAAATTGGCTTGACGGCACCCCTGCCCTGCCTTAATCACCGCGCACGGTCCGGCGCGGTAGCTCAGTTGGTTAGAGCGATCGACTCATAATCGATAGGTCGGGAGTTCAAGTCTCCCCCACGCCACCA
>NZ_JBZXVN010000003.1:0-31519 GCF_058892305.1 Pelagimonas sp. | reverse complement strand
TCTCGTCCACGTCGAAAAAACCTTTGGCAACAATCACGTATTGCGCGGTGTTGACCTCACGATTGAACGCGGCTCCTCGATGGTGATCATCGGCGGGTCGGGCACCGGTAAATCGGTTTTGCTCAAATCCGTGCTTGGGCTGGTCACGCCTGATGCCGGGGTGATCACCCTTGACGGCAAAGATGTGTCCACCGGCGACCGCGACGCGTTTTTGGCGCGCTTTGGCATGTTGTTCCAAGGGGCCGCCCTCTTTGATAGCCTCACGGTCTGGCAAAACGTCGCCTTTCGTCTGCTGCGTGGGTCGCTCAAACGCCCCAAGGACGAAGCCCGCGAGATCGCTATTGAAAAGCTGCGCCGCGTTGGCCTGAAACCCGACGTGGCCGATCGCTTTCCCGCCGAACTCTCGGGTGGTATGCAAAAACGTGTTGGCCTTGCCCGTGCCATCGCCGCCGAACCCGAAATCATCTTTTTTGACGAACCGACCACTGGGCTTGACCCGATCATGGCCGGGGTCATCAATGAGCTGATCCGCGAGATTGTCGATGAAATGGGCGCCACCGCCATGACCATCACCCATGATATGACCAGCGTGCGCGCCATTGCCGATCATGTCGCCATGTTGCATGACGGGGTGATCCAATGGACCGGCCCGGTGCAAGATATGGATCAAAGCGGCGATCCCTTCGTCGACCAATTCATTTCCGGACGTGCAGAAGGCCCGATTGAGGCCGTCAGGTAAGAGGTACGACATGACTTTCTTGGAGCCCAGCCCGGTCCTATTGGCCTTTTTCTTCTACAAGAAATTTGTCTTCCTCGAACTTCTGGCCGTTCTCGCCCTAACCCGTGTTATTGTCGGGCGCGGCATTGCCCGTTGGCCGGCGCTCATCGCCTTGTTCCTGTCGATTGGCGGCATCCTCACGGTGTTCGCCCCCGCTGCTGGGCTCGCCCAAGGGCCGCTATATGTTTCGGCGGCGCAATTCATGGCCGAAGGCGGCGGTATAGCCGCTCTGCTTGTGCCATCCGCCTTTTTCCTGATCTGCTCCATCACCCCACGGGCGCGCTGGCGTTGGCTTGATGTGATCCACATCGTTATGTTGGTGCTGCTTTTGGGCCTGTGGTGGTGGACAAACTGAGATCAAGGGCTGGAAACCACGCCGGTCGCCGCTTAAGTGCCTGACATGCGTTGGTTAAATCTTCTCTTGCTGGGTCTTTACCCGATCTCATGGTTCGCGCCCCTTCTGCGCGCCGGGTTACTCCCTATCTTTGGGCTCTCGGAAATTAGCGTCATATCCGGCCTGCAATCGCTCTGGGGCACCGATGTGTTTCTGGCCCTGCTTGTCACGGTCTTTGCGCTCTTTGCCCCGATGCTCAAAACCATCGGCCTCGCCTTGGTGCAATTCCACTTGCTTGACCGCAAATCCCTACCGGTGCTGAACTTGATTGGCAAATTTGCCATGGCCGACATCTTCCTTGTCGCGCTTTATATCACCCTCTCCAAAGGCATTGGCGTTGGCACAATCGAAACCGCCTGGGGTCTTTACCTGTTCACATTTTGCATCCTCGGATCCATCGTTTTGGGCGCATTTGAAAGCCGCAAACCTGTGACACCGATAGAACACGCCCCCGAAACAGATTAATTCCCCGTTAAAAATATCTTCCCTTTTGCCATGATCGGCATAAACTTGCCGATGAGCTGCCGCTCTCATAAAGAGTATTCTGGGGGAAATTATTCCTATGTCGACCACGCACCCTGTTGCTGGGCTGTTCCGTGCTGTCATGCAACGTATTGCATTTGGATTGATTATTGCGCTGTCTCTTGGACTGGCGGGCTATTCTATAGCCTGCGCTTTTGAGCTTGCGCCGTGGTTGGAGTTGCCACTTGGATTTGGCGACCAGCTTTATCTAGAGGCCGGAAAATACATACAAATTGGTCTATCTGTGCTCTGCATGGCGCTGTGTTTCTTTCTTCCGACCAATGCCCGCGTCATGGCGCTGGAAAACTCACATCGCAACTTTCACATGGGGATGACCGATGTGGCCAAGGCCTATGCGCTCTCTCACCGCTCTGACCGGACCGGCGTATTTGAGCTGAAGGGCGAATTTGATTCGATCCGCGAACGTATCGCCTTTCTGCGCGATCACCCGGAATTGGCCGATCTGGAACCCTCGGTCCTCGAACTCGCCGCTCAGATGAGCCACGTCAGCCACGAGTTGGCGACAACCTATTCCGACAACAAGGTCGCCCGCGCCCGCGATTTCCTCATTGCCCGCCAACAGGAAATCGCCTTGTTCAACGAGCGTTTGGAAAACGCCAAAGTCGCGGCAACCGAAATTCGGCAATGGAGCGAACAGGTCGAGATGGAAGAATCCATCGCCCACGCCCAGCTTGACCGCCTCAAGGCCGAGCTTGGCGATATCCTGCCCCAGCTTCAAAACGCAGCGGACAACAATTTCATCCCCGCGCCTCTGCCCGATCTCGCCCAGACCGAGCCCCCCGAGGTTATGCTGGAAGAGGATGACGTCGACATGGCGCTTGCGGCCGATAACATCACGGTTCTGCCCCGCGCCGCCGAATAATTCCCCCTATTGGCCTGCCCCCTGCAATCGGGCATAACCGCCCTGCCTTTGACGATCGGGGCAAGCACGGACAGGACGTTTCATGGCAAAATCTGCAACAACATTCGTGTGCCAATCTTGTGGCGCATCCAGTACCAAATGGTCCGGTCGCTGTGAGGCTTGCGGAGAATGGAACACCATTGTCGAAGAAAAGCCGCTAAGCCAAGGCCCGTCGAAAAAGTCGCTTGGCGCCATGCGTGGCCGCGCCATTCCGCTCACTGATCTGTCGACCAAAGAGGCCCCGCCACCGCGCACCGCCTCCAAACTTGATGAACTCGACCGGGTTTTGGGCGGCGGTTTGGTTCCGGCCAGCGCGGTTTTGGTTGGCGGTGATCCCGGCATCGGTAAATCGACCCTGCTGCTTCAAGCGGCCGCGGCCTTTGCCAAGGCGGGTCTCAAGGTCATCTATATTTCCGGCGAAGAAGCCTCCGCCCAGGTCCGCCTGCGCGCCCAGCGTCTTAACCTCACCGATGCGCCGGTGAAATTGGCCACCGAAACCAGCCTGCGCGACATTCTCACCACGCTCGACGAAGAAGAACCCGATCTCGCCATCGTCGATTCGATCCAAACCATGTGGGCCGACAACGTCGACAGCGCCCCCGGCTCGGTCTCGCAGGTCCGCGCCGCCGCGCATGAGCTGACCACCTTTGCCAAGAGCCGTGGGTCGGCGGTGATCATGGTGGGCCATGTCACCAAAGACGGCCAAATCGCCGGCCCGCGCGTCGTCGAACATATGGTCGACACGGTGCTGTATTTCGAAGGCGAGCGCGGCCATCAATTCCGCATCCTGCGCAGCGTCAAAAACCGCTTTGGCCCCGCCGACGAAATCGGTGTGTTCGAAATGACCGGCGGCGGCTTGTCCGAGGTCACCAACCCCTCCGCCCTGTTTCTGTCGGAACGTGGCCAACCGGCCCCCGGATCGGTGGTGTTTTCCGGCATCGAAGGCACCCGCCCGGTCATGGTGGAATTCCAAGCGCTGGTTTCGCCCTCGCCTCATAGCCAACCGCGCCGCTCGGTTGTTGGCTGGGATGGCTCGCGCCTCGCGATGATCCTTGCCGTGCTCGAATCGCGCTGTGGCATTCCTTTTGCCGGGCTTGATGTGTACCTGAATGTCGCCGGTGGCATGCGTGTGAACGAACCTGCCGCCGATCTGGCCGTGGCCGCTGCGCTGCTTTCCGCCCGCGAAGACACCTCTCTTCCGGCTGAAACTGTGGTTTTTGGGGAAATAAGCCTCTCTGGGGCGCTGCGTCCGGTGTCTCAGACCGAAAATCGGTTGAAAGAAGCGCAAAAACTTGGTTTCAGCAAAGCCATCATTCCAACCGGGGGCAAGGCCACCGCGACGAAGGACATGGCGTTGACCCGAATGGGCGACCTGACCACATTTGTGGGCGAGGTTTTTGGCGCCGGATAAGGCGCGAACAGGAAAAGGGGCGAGCAGGCTCATGGAAGGCTTTACAATAGTTGACGGCGTCGTGGCCGTTGTGATCGTGCTATCGGCCCTGCTGGCCTATTCACGCGGCTTGGTGCGCGAAGCATTGGCCATCGGCGGCTGGATCGTCGCCGGGGTGCTGGCCTATATGTTTGTCGGTCAGGTGCAGCCATTGGTCAAAGAGGTGCCGGTTGTTGGCAACTTCCTTGGCGACAACTGCATCCTGTCGCTGATCGCGGCCTTTGCGGCGATCATGACCGTGGCGCTTGTGGTGCTCTCGCTCTTCAACCCGTTCTTCTCATCGCTGGTGCAACGCTCGGTTCTGGGCGGCTTGGATCAGGCGCTTGGCTTCTTCTTTGGCGTTGCGCGTGGCATCGTTCTGGTGGCCGTGGCCTTCTTTGTCTACGAAGTCGCCGTCACCGCCCAAGACATCCCAATGATCGACGACAGCCGCTCGGCTGCGGTGTTCAGCCAGTTCACCGACAAGGTCGAAGAGCAAGACCCAGAACAAGCCGTCAGCTGGATCACCGCCCAGTACGAAAGCCTCGTCGGGGTCTGCGACGCCCCTGCTGAATAAGCAAACCAAACCAAAAAACATCAAAGCCTGCCAAGGATTTCCTCGGCAGGCTTTTTCAAGTCATATTCGGCGTTGGGTGTAACATCCACCGCCGATGTCGTCCCGCCAATATCGTCCCGGCAATATCGCTCGGGTAAAACTGCCGGTTAAGCAAGTGACAGTGCCCTAAAAACGGACATGGTTGCCTTAAAATACAGCCGTCAATCTACGGCGCAACCTGTGCTGTCAATGGCTCACGAAACAGGCTGAACTCTTAGTTGCGAGACGGGAAAATACCCTGCAAGGCAACACACCAGCGAAGAACCTGATACGGGCTGCGCTTGGTGACCGCTTGTCCGCCTCCGGTTGCCATGATCGCCGAGGACCCCATATCGACATCAGCCGTGCCGCTGCTATAGATCGGGCTTGCTGCAAGGCTCGGAACGGCACCCGATGGCTCTTCGGTGTCGGCGTCTTCCTCATTGCCACGAAGCGTGTGAGTGTGTGGTGGGATTTGGTTCTGGGTGATCGTAAAGTTCGTCGATCCACCTTTTGTACCAATTGGGCCAGGATCGCCAAGTCCCGGACCATTTCCGGTATGAACGATGGACCGGCTACGCAGGTCTGGCAAACCGAATGTTGTGCGGCCATCACCACCAAATTGGGTTCCATAAAGAGAAAACAGCGCCGAATACTGCGAAATCGCTAAAAGTGTCCCATCTGCTTCTGCAAAGCCTCGTGGACAGAAATTATAGCCAACGGCCATGAGTTCACCGATAAAAGGATCGGAGCCCGCAGCCGCAGGTGTTGCTGTGAAAGAATTGCCAAGGCCAAGCGCCAAAGCAGATACAAATGCTAATTTTGTGAGTTTGATCATTTCGCGTTCCCATATTGGTTCACTGCAATGAATTTCCAACCACACGAAGGATGACCCCTCGGATGAATGGATGCAGCAAATTCAACTTGAACCTGCAACTGACGCTGGGTCAAGCGACAATTCCCAGTTTCGAACGCGATGAGCCAAACAGGCGGTTGCCGAAAAACAGAAAGCATAGGCGTTTGCTCCCGACGCCCGATCCCGTCGCTTTGCCATATACTTCGCCGCTTTTTAGGCCCAGATAGATAATTACCCGCCACCCAAGCCGGATGTGAACCACCACCAAAATAGAGCGATGCAAACGCAGCGTACACAGGGTCCTTCACCTCAAATTCACGGGTCGTTCTTTTGACTGTTCCTCGCCCTATGCACAGGACGGTTTTCTCCGGCATGTGCGGCCCAGAGGTCGGAGTGCCGCGCTCCTCGGCACGGCCCAGCACCCACGATCTCTCTCAACATGTGCGCAGCAGATTTTCCGAGTTGAAATCAGTGTTAACCTGTGTGACTGAAAATTAATGGCCCGATCCGACCCGAGAGAGACAGGTTTGGGGCAATCTCCCCCAAATTCGGAGGGAATCAGACAGATTGGCTCAAATCCCTAATCTGGGCCCCCGGATCGGATCGGGGCAATCTCCCCTAACCTCAGGCCAAATTGTACAGATTTCCCCGTTGCGATAGCGGCGTGCGGGGCGTTACCGGGCGGTCGCTTTGTTCATCCCCTCGTCACATTGGGCAATTTGCCGCGCGAAAAAGCCACACAGTCTCCCAAAGATTTGTGATCCTTTCGTGACAGCGCCCGCTTCCTCGCCTATGACGGGGCCGAACACTCGCGACAGGATTCGGAGCTGCCCTTGCCCGACGGTATAATGCCCCCCGCCCACCCGTTCGATTTCGACGCTGTAAATAGCGACGGAGACAAACTCAAAGAAGAATGCGGCATCTTTGGTGCTGTTGGCGTGACTGACGCTGCCAATTTTGTGGCGCTCGGTTTGCACGCCCTCCAGCACCGAGGACAAGAAGCCGGTGGGATCGTGACACACGATCCCGAGCATGGTTTCAACTCGGCGCGACGCTTTGGGTACGTTCGGGATAACTTTACATCTCAACGGCTTATGGAAACACTGCCCGGCCCGATTGGCATCGGTCATGTGCGCTATTCCACCGCCGGATCCAAAGGCGCGGCCATCCGTGATGTCCAGCCTTTCTTTGGTGAATTTTCCATGGGTGGCGCGGCGATCGCCCACAATGGCAACATCACCAATGCCGAAGCGCTCAAGCGTGAACTGATCGAGCGCGGCTCGATCTTTCAATCGTCCTCAGACAGTGAATGTATCATTCACCTGATGGCGCGTTCGCTCCAGCGCAACATCCCCGAACGTATGGAAGACGCGCTGCGCCGTGTCGAAGGTGCGTTTTCGGTTGTTGCCATGACCCGCACCAAATTGATCGGTGTGCGTGACCCAATGGGCGTGCGCCCGCTGGTGCTTGGCAAGATCGGTGACGGCTGGTGTCTGGCCTCGGAAACCTGCGCGCTCGACATCATCGGTGCCGAATTCGTCCGCGAGATTGAGCCGGGCGAAATGGTTGTTATTACAGCGGAAAGTGGCGTTCAAAGCCTTCACCCCTTCCGCCCGCAGCCATCAAAATTCTGCATCTTTGAACATGTCTATTTCTCGCGTCCAGATAGCATCATCGGCGGTCAATCCGTCTATGAAACCCGCCGCCAAATTGGCGTGGAACTGGCCCGTGAAAACCCGGTTGAGGCCGATCTGGTTTGCCCGGTTCCCGATAGCGGCACGCCTGCGGCGATTGGTTTTGCCCACGAAAGCGGCATTCCCTATGGCATGGGCATCATCCGCAACCAATACATGGGCCGGACGTTCATCGAACCGACCGAACACATCCGCAACATGGGTGTGCGCCTCAAGCTCAACGTCAACCGCGCGCTGATCAAAGGCAAGCGGGTGATCTTGGTCGATGACTCGGTTGTCCGTGGTACAACGTCGCGTAAAATCAAAGACATGATCCTTGATGCTGGTGCCGCCGAGGTGCATTTCCGCATCGCGTCGCCCCCCACCGCCTGGCCCTGTTTCTACGGTGTCGACACCCCCCAGCGTGACAAATTACTGGCAGCAACAATGACCGAAGAAGAGATGCGCGAACATCTCGGCGTTGATAGCCTCAAATTCATCTCGCTTGATGGCTTGTACCGCGCCGTGGGCGAAGCCAAAGGCCGCAAAGCCGATTGCCCACAATACTGCGACGCCTGCTTCTCGGGCGAATATCCGGTCGAACCGGCGGATATGATCAAGAAGGGCTTTGTGATGAAGGCCGCCGAGTAAGCCCTTGGCTCACACCATTTGTACGAGGCGCGTATGTTTTCACGATTTGCTGCTTTCCAAAGCCTGACGATAGCATTGTTTTTGACCATGGCGACCACGCAGGCCGCCATGGCCGAACCCAAAATGGTCGTTGATTTGTTTGGTCAAACTGCGCAGTTCAGACCACCGCCATGGGTCAACTCGCGAGACCTCGATGCAAAGCAGGCTAAAGATTTCGAGACGGCACGCCAAAACGGCAAATCAGCGACTGGTACGAACTTCTTCCTGTTGGAATTCATCCCTAAAGGCGAGAGTTTTAGTAACTGGTCGCAGCTTTATGCGATCACGGCTGAAACGCCTTTGTCCGGCACAGTCCAAGCCTATCTTGATGGGCAGATCCGAACCTACCAGAAAGCATGCACCAAAATCGGTGTTCAGAAACTGGTAAAGAAAAGAACCAATCAGGTCGCTGTTATCCTATGCGAGGCATATCGGCATCAGCCATCCAAAGGCGAAATCGCAGTTTTTTCCTATGTGAAGACCAACAAGACCCTGATCAAGCATTACCATCATACGCGCTCAAAGGCCTTTAAATTGTCGAACAGAACATCAATTCCGCTATCGAGCCGCGAGATTCTCGACATCGCCGACCGGTTAGGCGATTTGAAACTGACAGGCGGGTAATCAGATGTCCCTTCTTGCTCTAGATAGCCGCTGGCGGCGTTTCAACGATGACACCCGTCAATGCCCCTGCTGCGGTCAATCCTTCAGCGGTATTTACGACCTTGGCTATGACCACCCGGATGACTGGCCGCATGGTCCGCGCAAGGATCAGGATGTGGTGCAAGTGGGGGACGATGCCCTTAACAGCGACATGTGCCGTTTTGACGGTCGCTACTTTTTGCGCTGCGTCTTGCCGCTACCGGTTCGCGGCGCTGATGATCACATGAGTTTTGGCCCTTGGGCCGAAGTCTCAGAAGAAACGGTGCAGGCCTATAGCGCCACCTATGGGGCCGATCCCAAACCCTTTTCGGGTGGCGAGGGCCTCTTGGCCAATGCCCTGCCCGGCTTTGAGGAAGGCGCACAGACCGCTGTTACCTTGGCCGAAATATCCCCGGCTGAGCGCCCCGCCCTCTCTGCAATCGACGGGGATTTGGCCGAGGCACAAGCAAATGGCATCTCGTTTGACGAACTGCTCGATATCTATGCCGCCGCTGGCAATGACCTGCGTCCGCATTTGACCCAAGATTGATATGTCAGACGATCCGATCCGCTTTCGCCCCCACCATTTCCTGTGTTCCCTCGGGTTTCAGGGCAAAGGGTATTCGGACGCCTTCACAGCCAATATGCGCGTCATCGTCATGGGCCGCCTGCGCGCGCCCGGTGGGCGCGACACCAAGATCAAACTGACCGGTTTTGCCGACGACATCTGTGGTCCCTGCCCCAAACGTCAGGGTCGGCTTTGCACAAATCAACAATCCATCGCCCAGCTTGATCGCGCCCATGCCGCGGCCCTAAACCTCAAACCGCACGAGGTTCTTACTTGGGATGAGGCGCTCACCCGGATCAAAGACAACGTCCCGCCCGGCTCGCTTTCAACGATTTGCGCGGGTTGCCAATGGCTCGAATACGGCCTTTGCGAAGACGCTCTGCAACGCCTGCACGACCAAGACGAAGGCTAGATCGTGGTGACATTCCGTACGTCACAGATAGGATCTTTGCGCGTCAAACCGGTTACTGGCTGTGAGGCCGCTCTGTTTGAGATGACGGGCATTGAGTGATTGCGGTTGGGCGGGCATTGCACGGGCTCTGTGACAAGTGGGCTTCGCTCTGCATCCGATTGAACAGGTAGCACCGAACCTGTGCTTGTGTGTCTTTTCAAATGCTTGGCGAGGATCCGGCTTTGAGGGGCTCCTTGTGGATAGCACAAATATGCGCATCAAAACGGTGGCGACGCGCGCCATAGGGGCTGACTCTCACGCGTCCGGTCGCCCCAGTTTGACGCGGTGTTACACGGTCTCAAAGACAAAGGCAGGGCGCGTATGATGCCTGTGGACGCGGGGGACGCGTCCACCTCGTCTTGATGACATTTTGACGCCATACACAACCGAAATCGAAACGATATTGGGGGCTTGCGACGCAAAACCAAATACCAAAGCGGTTTTGCGACGGGGTGCGTTAGACACCAAGAACCGATCTCGGCTTCACTAACCCTGAGTGCGCAATGAAAGGGTCCGCCAGCATGTCAACGCGGTCAAGCCCCCTCATAGAGGTTCACACGCCAAATGCGCCTTCTTTCCATAAATACCTCGGGACAAGAGGGGCAGCGCCCCTTTCCCGCCCGCCGCAGGCGCACACCGGCAAACAAAAAACGCCGCCCCAAAGCCATGGGACGGCGCTGCTATTCAAGGTCTGCTTAGCGATTAGCGCTTGGCCAAGGCACTCCAGCCGCTGGCCATGATCACTGCTACCAAAACCGCTTTGACCGCGTCGCCGATCAGGAAGGGCTGCATGAAGTAGGCCCAGTAGTAGGAGACGAAATCTTTGCCGATCCAAGTACCTTCGATGCCGGCAACTTTGGCAACGGCCATTGGCCAGGCGATGCCGGGAACATAGAGCAGAGCCGAGACAACCAGCGCCACAAGCGCAGTCGACAGAACACCTTTGGCAATGCCACGATCCGCCGCCAGACCGGCGAGGAAAGCAACACCAACAAAGCCAACAAGGAAGCCAGCGGTCGGGCCAAAGAAGGCCGCGCCGTTACCGGCATTTGCGAACACTGGCAGGCCCATGGCCCCTTCGGCCAGATAGGTGATCAAGGCCGCGGTGCCCAAACGAGCGCCAAGCGTAAACCCGACCAGCAAGATCGCCAGCGTCTGCAGCGTCATTGGAACCGGGAACATTGGTACGCTGATTTGTGCGGCAATGGCGATAAAGAGCGAAGCGCCCAGAACAAGGCCCGCCTGCTTGATTGCAGACTGTTGACCCAATACGGCGTGAGAAAGGCTAGACATGCGCGTCCCCTTCTTTGATGTGTAAAGACCCTACTTTCATGCGGGCGCATAGGGCGGGTGTCAAGGTTGGCGCAGCCAGTCCAAGCCATGTTAGCGCCCTTTTCGGCTGCAAACCTTGCAAATTATCTATAATTTCCTCTTTGCAAGTGTTCCTGTGCGACGCTTGCGGTATCTTGACCTTTTTGCCAAAGCGCGACACACCCGCATCATGACAGAGCAAAAGACACAGATCGCCCTCATAACCGGTGCCTCACGCGGGCTTGGTTTCGCCTTGGCCGAAGCTTTGGCCCCGGAGTATCACATTGTTGCGGTCGGCCGGACGGTCGGCGGGCTCGAAGATCTGGATGATCGGATCAAGGCCAAAGGCGGCGAAGCAACGCTTGCGCCGATGGACATTACCAATCGCGATGCCATGGCCCATCTGTGCCGCTCTATCTATGACCGTTGGGGCGGCGTCGCCCTTTGGGCGCATACCGCTATCCATGCCGCGCCCCTGACCCCAGCAAGTCACATGGATCAAAAGGATTGGTCCAAGTCGCTGTCGATCAATGTGGACGCCATGGCGCATATGATCCCCTTTGTGGCCCCGCTGTTGGGCGAAGGCGGTCAGGCGATGTTCTTTGACGACCCGCACGGGGGTGAACCGTTCTATGGCCATTATGGCACGACCAAGACCGCACAAATGACATTGGTGCGCACTTGGGCGGCTGAAACTGCCAAAACCGGCCCCAAGGTGCATGTCATGACTCCAAACCCGATGGCCACCGCCTTGCGCGCCCGTTTCCATCCCGGAGAAGACCGCAGCCCGTTGGTGTCGCCCCATGACGAAGCGGATAGTTTGCTAACGCAAATGCGATCCCAGCAGTCTTAACCCGATCCGAAAAGGCGCACTTGCTTGGCGCATGAATTCATTTTTGCCAAGCCGCCTTTTCTCTCTCGCCCGACTGCGGTCGAACCGCGACATGCAATCGCTATTTGCCGATGCCGCCAGCGGGCGGCAGTCCGGCATTCGCAAGCTGACCTTTGACACAGCCCAATAAGAGCTGGTCCGCCATCCCCGCGTTCCGGTTGCGCACAATCGTGTCCTTGATGCGGGTTGTGGAACCGGGGCATTGGTTCAGGCCTATCTAGGCCAGACCCACTATGATGGGGTGATTGATCTTCTAGACCTGTCGCACCACAGGCTTGCCCAAGCGCAGGCAAGCATTCCCCAAGCCAACATTCTTCACGGTGCCGTTGCCCCCCTCGACCACCGCTATGAGGTTATTCTTTGTGCCCATGTGATCGACCACTGTGCCGATCCAGATGCCGCCTTGCGGCGGCTCAAGTCCCATTTGGCCTCCGGTGGCACGCATGTTGTGTCGGTACCACGGCCCCATTGGTGGACAACCTTGGTGCGTTGGCGTTGGGGGCAGGCCTCTTGTCAGCCCGACAAAGTGGTCGAGATGCTGCAACACGGCGGATTTGGGATCGTCGACATTGTGCCATTCAAAAGCGGCCCGCCCTCGCGCCTCAGCAGCCGGTATTTCGCCAATTCGTCACATCCCGGAACCTAGCAGGCCAATTCCAGTCTCGCGCTTTGCACGAATACCTCACGCCGCGGCTGTGACGCTGACCAGACTTGCCCCACCGCTCATCATTGCCTATGGAGAAACAAACACCAAACAGGCAATCCCATGCGCATTCTCATCACCAATGACGACGGTATCAACGCGCCGGGTCTCAAGATCCTTGACGCAATCGCCCGCGACATCGCCGGCCCGGACGGAGAAGTCTGGACCGTGGCCCCTGCTTTTGAACAATCTGGCGTTGGGCATTGTATCTCGTACACCCACCCGACGATGATCGCGCAAATGGGCGATCGGCGTTTTGCCGCCGAAGGTAGCCCGGCGGATTGTGTCCTTGCCGGTGTGCATGACGTGCTCAAAGACTGCCCGCCCGATCTTGTCCTATCCGGGGTTAATCGCGGCAATAACTCGGCTGAAAACACCCTGTATTCCGGAACAATTGGTGCCGCCCTCGAAGCGGCGCTCCAAGGGCTCCCGGCGATTGCCTTGTCGCAGTACTACGGCGTTGGGAATAACGCGCTCGACAACCCTTTTGAGGCCGCAGCCGTTCATGGGGCCGAAGTTGTGCGCAAAATCCTTGCCGCCGACCCATCGGATCAAAGCGGTTACCGCTTGTTTTACAACGTGAATTTCCCGCCGATCCCCGCCGCCGATGTCAAAGGCACCGTTGTCGCCCCGCAAGGCAAGCGCGCCGACACGCGGTTTTCCGTTGAACCCCATAATGCCCCCTCGGGGCGGCGTTTTCTCTGGGTCCGGGGCGGTGATCAACGCGCCCCCGCCGAGGAAGGCACAGACGCGGATCGCAACTTGGCGGGCTATATCTCGGTCACGCCCATGCGCGCCGATCTGACCGCCCATGACGCTATATCCTCGCTGAAAGACGCCTTCGCATGAGTTTCGACGCCGACGCAAAAATGCAATTCCTCTTTGCTCTGCGCTCAAAAGGCGTGACTGATAACAAGGTGTTATCGGTTATGGAACGCGTCGATCGCGGCGATTTCATTCAGGGCTATTTCACCGATCGCGCCTATGAAGACATGCCGCTTCCCATTGCCTGCGGTCAGACCATTTCGCAGCCCTCTGTTGTTGCTCTGATGACGCAGGCTTTGCAAATTGGCCCGCGCGACAAGGTTCTCGAGGTTGGAACCGGTTCCGGCTATCAGGCGGCGGTTCTCGCCCTAATGGCGCGCCGGGTTTATACGGTGGATCGTCATCGCCGTCTTGTCCGCGCCGCCACCAAGGTGTTTGAGAAGATGGAGCTGAACAACATCACGGCGTTTACAGCCGATGGAAGCTTTGGTTTGCCCGATCAGGCCCCCTTTGATCGCATTATCGTGACGGCCGCCGCCGAAGACCCGCCAGGCCCGCTCTTGGCGCAGCTTAAGATTGGCGGTATCATGGTTGTACCGGTGGGCCAGTCGGACACCGTCCAACACCTGATCCGTGTCACCCGACACGAAGATGGCTTTGACTATGACGAACTGCGTCCGGTGCGGTTTGTCCCCTTGGTCGAAGGTTTGGGCAAAGACTGATCTGCCGGGTAGCGGCGGTGTAATGACGTCCCGGCAACAAGGGGCGCGTATGAGGATTTCGAGATGACAGCCAAAACCCGAATTGTGTCGACCCCGGTCTTGGGCATCGTGCTTGGCATGACGCTTAGCGCCTGTTCAGGCCCTATTGATCTGGACCTGCGCGGCAAAATCGGCGGCTCGGTCGATACGTCTGCGGCGGCGCAAAAGGCGACGGAAAACCGCCCCAAGCCCGATGATCGCGGCATTATTTCCTATCCGAATTATCAGGTCGCTGTGGCCAAACGTGGCGACACGCTATCGAGCCTGTCAAATCGTATCGGATTGCCCGCCTCTGAGCTTGCCAAATACAATGGCATGAAAATCGACGATCCGCTCCGCAAAGGGGAACTTGTCGCCCTGCCCCGCCGGGTTACGGAACCTTCGGCGGCAACCGGCGCAGAGATTGCCGGGCCGATCAAACCGGCAGCCAACGTTGATGTCGCGACATTGGCGGGCGGTGCCATTGACCGCGCCAGCCCAACCACACCTGCCCCCGCCGGACCAAGCGGCGTTGAGCCGATCCGTCACAAGGTCGAACGGGGCGAAACCGCCTTTACGATTGCCCGCCTTTACGATGTGTCACCACGCTCCTTGGCCGAATGGAACGGGCTCGACAAAAGCTTTGCGGTGCGCGAAGGCCAATTCCTGTTGATCCCGGTGGTGCAAAAAACCACCGCCGTGGCCGCCCCGAAACCCCGTGAAATTCCGGAACCCGGCACCGGCAGCCCAACACCAACGCCGCCATCGGCCTCTAAACCTTTGCCGGATGAAACACCGCCCGCCGCCTCTGCCGCCAAAGCCGCAACAGCGGGCGCAGCCACCACAACAGCCGCGGCCCCCAAGCCAAAGCCCGTTAAACCTGTGGCCGATGTCGGTCAAGCAGCCGCGCCAAAATCACAGATGGTCATGCCGGTGTCCGGTAGTATCATTCGCGACTATGCCAAAGGCCGCAACGAAGGGATCGATATTTCGGCCAGCCCCGGTAGCCCGGTCAAAGCAGCCGCATCGGGCAAGGTTGCGTCGATTAGCACAACCGCCGAAGGGGTGAAATTCCTTTTGATCCGCCACCCCGGTGATTTGATCACGGTCTACAAAAACCTAGACGGCATCAGTGTCAAAAAGGGCGACGCCGTGAGCCGCGGCCAATCTATTGGCAAGGTCCGGGCCGGTGAACCGCCCTTCTTGCATTTTGAAGTCCGCAAAGGCTTTGAGAGCACCGATCCAATGGCGTATTTGCCTTAATTTCGGAGCTTTAGACAAAGAAAAACGCCCTCTGAAAATCAGGGGGCGTTTTTTGTTTTAGATTTCAGCTGTCAAACCAACCGCTTCGATACCGGCCTTTCCGGCAATGGCATCGTTGTCCGACGTGTCGCCGGTTACCCCGACGCCCCCGATCACCGCGCCATTGGCGTCACGGACCAAGATGCCGCCCGGCACTGGGATAAGACGCCCCCCATAGGCCCCGTTGGCTGCGGCAATGAAATAGGCCTGTGCCTCGGCCCGCGCCATTTGCGCCGTACCCGCCATGCCGAGCATGACCGAGCCATAGGCCTTGCCCATAGCGATTTCAAAGCGCCCCGGTGCCGCCCCATCAGAGCGTTCAAAGGCCAGAACATGGCCGCCTGCATCCAGAACCACCACCGACAGCGGTTTCATCCCGGCGGCTTCTCCGGTTTCCATCGCGGTGCGAATAATCCCGCGGGCTTGGTCGAGTGAAATCATCACAGTCTTCCCTGTTTTCTATGGTCGAACAGCCCCAGCCGTCCTCGGCTGAGGCAGCTAAACAAAGGTGTTACCCTTGCGCTTTGAGTTCCAAACGACGGCGGTGCAGGACCGGTTCGGTATAACCTGAGGGCTGAACGCGCCCCTCGAACACCAAATCACAAGCGGCTTGGAACGCCACCCCGTCAAAGCCCGGTGCCATGGCGACATAGGTTGGATCGCCCGCATTCTGGCGGTCCACCACCTCGGCCATCTGCTTCATGATCGCCATCACAGCATCCGAGGAAATCACCCCATGATGCAGCCAATTGGCAATATGCTGAGACGAAATCCGGCAAGTGGCGCGATCTTCCATCAGGCCGACATCATTGATGTCGGGCACTTTGGAACAGCCAACCCCAGCATCAACCCAGCGCACCACATAGCCCAAAATCCCTTGGGCGTTGTTTTCGACTTCGCGGCGGATTTGGTCCTCGCTCCAATTGCGATAGGTCGCCAATGGAATTTCCAGAACCGTATCGACATGGGCGCGGCGTCCGCCCTTGCGCAAGCCATCCTGCACGGCGAAGACGTCAACCTTGTGATAGTGCAGCGCGTGCAAGGTGGCGGCGGTGGGCGACGGCACCCAGGCGCAATTGGCGCCGGCCTTGGGGTGTTCGATCTTGGTTTCCAACATCGCCGCCATCTTGTCGGGCATCGCCCACATGCCTTTGCCGATTTGTGCCTTGCCGGACAGGCCACATTCCAACCCGATATCGACATTGCGGTTTTCATAACCGCCAATCCACGCCTTGCGTTTGATGAAATCCTTGCGGCTAAACGGCCCGGCCTCCATCGAGGTGTGGATTTCATCGCCGGTGCGATCAAGAAAGCCGGTGTTGATAAAAGCCACCCGCGCCTTGGCGGCACGGATACATTCCTTGAGGTTCACTGTGGTGCGACGCTCTTCGTCCATGATCCCTAGTTTGACCGTGTTCGACGGCAGGCCCAGCACGGTTTCAACGCGGGTAAAGGTTTCATCCGCAAAGGAAACTTCCTCGGGGCCATGCATTTTGGGTTTCACAACATAGACCGACCCATGATGCGAATTGCGCAGCCCATCGGCCTTGGACAAATCATGTTTGGCGATCAAAACCGTGATCATTGCGTCCATCAGACCTTCGAAAATCTCGGAGCCATCACGCAGCAAAATCGCCGGGTTGGTCATGAGGTGGCCAACATTGCGCACCAGCAAAAGCGCCCGGCCCTTTAGGGTCACGTCCCCACCATCCGGCGCGGTATAAGTCGGGTCCGGGTTCAGCGCCCGCACCACCTGTTTGCCGCCCTTTTCAAAGCTTTCGGTCAGGTCACCGCGCATCAGGCCAAGCCAGTTGCCATAGGCCTGCACCTTGTCCGCCGCATCAACACAGGCGACGCTGTCTTCGCAATCCATGATCGCCGACACGGCGCTTTCGAGCCGGACATCCGCCAGACCGGCCTGATCATGGGCACCAATCACATGGGTGCGGTCAAAGACCAGCTCAACATGCAAGCCATTGTTGCACAGCAGCACAGCATCGGGGGCCTTGGGATGGCCACGGTAACCGACAAATTTTGACGCATCGGCCAGAGGACGTTCATCAACCAGCAAAGCACCGCCTTGAACATGGTAGCGGCGGGCATCCGCATGGCTAAGCCCCGCAACCGGGAATGCCTCATCTAGGAAAACCCGCGCGCGGGCAATAACGCGTGCGCCGTGGCCTTTGTCATAGCCGCCCTTGGGGGGCAGGCTTCCCATGGCATCGGTGCCATAGAACCCATCGTAGAGGCTTCCCCAACGGGCATTGGCGGCGTTAAGCGCATAGCGGGCATTGGTGATCGGCACCACCAATTGCGGACCCGGCACAGAGGCGATTTCGGGATCGGTATTGGCGGTTTCGATCTCAAAATCCGCCCCCTCGGGCAACAGATAGCCGATTTCCGTCAAGAACGCCTTGTAGGCGGCGTGATCATGAGGCGCATCGCGATTGGCAATGTGCCAGTCATCAATCTGACCTTGGATCGCCTCACGCTTGGCCAAAAGCGCGGCATTGCGCGGCCCGAACTCATGCGCGAGGTCAGACAACCCCTGCCAGAAGCCCTCTGCCGAGACATCCGTCCCCGGCAAGGCCTGTGTTTCGACAAAATCGGCAAGCTCTGCGGCCACTTGCAGGCCAAATCGTTCCACACGGTCAGACACGGGCGACTCCCTTTGATGCGATGGTTCTTGCCTTAGATAGAGAAAAAGTTTCCGATAGGCAACAAACGTGGTCAGAAAACATTACCAAAACAAAAAGACCCCACAAGCCCGCTTTTGTTTTAAGCACTTTCGCATTTTCCCGAAGAACACATGAACAAATTGCGGCTACCGTAAAAGGTCGTTCAGGTCGTGTTCAAGGTCTTCATTGGGCCACTACGGGCCAGATGTTTGGTCGGATTGTGCCAATCAGCACCCGCCCCTATGGACAGCATTGTTGAAGTCATCATGGGACATGGAATGAAAAACGTCTTCGGGTTTGGTCTTGCGATGTTGTTGCTGGCAGGACAATCCCTATTGGCCGACACAAGGCCAAGCTTCTTTGCCGCAATTGGCCGCCCGCTTGTCTATGCAGGTTTCCAAACCCCATCGTCCTTTCATGCGGAACTGAGCGTGCTCAACAGACAACGCAAGGTGTTCGCGAACCCAAAAGAGGATGATAAGTTTTGGGACGCCGATGTTTGGGGGATATTCCTAACGTCCCCCATGCAAGTTGACCTTTTGCCGGACCTATTGAAATCGGCCTATGAGCAAGTTGTACGCACCGAAAAAGCGGCCCCTTTCGCCATTGCTCGCATCCATCTCGACACCGGCGAAGAAACGGCAATCGCCTTTGTCTTTCCCGATCGCGACGGCCCCGAAACGGATGAAGCCGTTTGCAGAGCAGCCCGCAGTATATACCGGTCTGTTTTAGGAGAGCTGACCTCGGACACAGCCAAAGAAGACATGCGTAATTGTTCTACATAACCACGTCCGGTGCCAAAGTTAGACAATCACGCCGCGTCTTCTTCGGAGATTTGCATGGTCCACAGATGCGCGTAACGCCCTGACTTGGCAAGCAATTCGTCATGAGTGCCCTCTTCGACCACTTCTCCGGCATGCAAAACGACAATGCGGTCCGCATCCGACACGGTCGACAGACGGTGCGCGATGGTGATCACGGTCCGCCCTTCCCCGGCGCGTTTGAGCGCACCCTGAATTGAGGCTTCGGTTTCGGTATCAAGCGCCGAGGTCGCCTCATCCAACAACAAGATCGGCGGGTTCTTGAGCAGGGTTCGCGCAATACCAACCCGCTGCTTTTCACCACCAGACAATTTCAGCCCGCGCTCACCGACCTGAGTGTCATAGCCATCGGGCAAAGCGGCGATAAAGTCATGGATTTGCGCAGCTTTGGCGGCCTCGATGATCTGATCTTCGGTTGCGCCATCGCGGCCATAGCCGATGTTATAGCGGATCGTATCGTTAAAGAGCACCGTGTCCTGTGGCACCACCCCAATGGCGGCATGCAGGCTGTCTTGGGTCACGTCGCGCACATCTTGGCCGTCGATTTTCACCGAGCCACCGCCCACGTCATAAAAGCGGAACAGCAAACGCCCAATGGTCGATTTCCCCGAGCCCGACGCCCCAACAAGGGCCACGCTTTCCCCGGCCCCGACATGCACGTTGACCCCTTTTAGGATCGGACGCGCCTCATCATAACCAAACTGAACGTCCGCGAGATCGACCACACCGCCCTGCACATCAAGGTCAGGCGCGCCGGGCTTGTCCGACACCTCGCGCGGTTGTTCAAGCAAATGGAACATCTCGCCCATATCAACCAAGGCCTGACGAATTTCGCGGTAGACCGTACCGAGAAAATTCAACGGCATGGTGATTTGGATCATATAGGCGTTGACCATAACGAAATCACCAACAGTCAAGGTGCCGTTTTGCACCCCCATCGCCGCCATCACCATCACGGCGACAAGGCCACTGGTGATAATCACCGATTGGCCAAAATTCAACATCGCCAACGAGGTCGAGGTTTTGATCGCCGCCTCTTCATAGCCCTTCATGGCCTCGTCGTAGCGGCCGGCTTCTCGGGATTCAGCACCGAAATATTTAACGGTTTCAAAGTTCAGCAGGCTGTCTATGGCCTTTTGATTGGCATCGGTGTCTTGGGCATTCATCTTGCGCCGCAATTTGACCCGCCATTCCGTCACCTTGAAGGTAAAGGCGACATAGGCGGCAATCACAACCGTCACGACGGCCAGATACCAGACGTCAAACATATAGAACAAAATCACTCCGGCCAAGAACAACTCAAGAGCCAAAGGTCCAATGGAAAACAGCAAAAAGCGCAGCAGGAACTCGACGCCTTTGACGCCCCGCTCGATGATCCGGCTTAGGCCACCAGTTTTGCGACCAATATGGTAGCGCATCGACATGTTATGAATATGGGTAAAGGTTTCCAATGCCAGTGCGCGCAAAGCGCGTTGCCCAACCTTGGCAAAGACAGCGTCGCGCAGTTGCTGAATCCCGACTGTCATCAAACGTGCCATGCCATAGGCAACCGTTAGCCCAATCGCCCCAATTGCGACCTCTGGCACATCCCCAGAGAGCCGATCAACCGCAGCCTTGTAAAACAGCGGCGTGGTGACGGCGATCAGCTTGGAGAGCAACAAAAGCGCCATGGCAATCACCACACGGCGTTTGACCCAAGTGAGACCATCCGGCCAAAGGTATGGCCAAACCCGGCGTATCACCTTCAAGCCTGATTGGCGCTCCTCGTGAGCTATGTCATCTGTGTCGGTGGCTGGCGGCATGGTGAGCTCCTGCTTGCGTCCGAACATAGGTAAGCCATGCGGACCCAAGTGACCAGATCGTGAAACGTCGCCTCCTCTGTGCGTAAATGCACATCTCCACAATGACGGCGGGTATCACGGCGCGTCAAACGTCAAAAAGCGCGCGGAAGCGCATAATCTAACAGCGGTTTGGCCCGAGGGTCAGATCAATCAGGGAGATCAAACACCTGACCGGGGTAGATCAAATCGGGGTCGCCGATCCGATCGCGGTTGGCATCAAAGACCCGCACATAGTCTTTGCCTTCGCCATAGCGATTGGTCGAGATCTCCCAAAGGGTGTGACCGGGCTGGACCGTGATCGACCGCACTGGGCCGGACCCGGTGCCAAGCGCGTTTGCCAAAAGCGCGGCGCTTTCGCGCAAAAACGGGCTTTCGACCCGCGCCGTTACCGCGCCGCTGGCGTCGATCTGATCAACGCGCAACGTATAGGTGCCGGTGTCGACCTCGGGCAATTCGACGCGCCAACGGCCATCGGCCTCAATGCGCGACGTGGTGATCGGCGTATTGTCGAGATAGACCCGAACCGAAGCGGCCTCTTCACCCCGCCCAGCAAGCAATACTTCCCCGTCTTCGTCGTAACTAATTGAATCCAATGCCACCTCACCCGGCGAAACTGGCGCGGTTTGCAGAACTTCGACGCCACGCGCAGAGGAGATCAAAACGGTTGGCGGCAATAGTTTGGTTGGCTCTTCAGCCTCTTCGGGTTCGGTGCGGGCCTCTGCAGCGGGGCTATCTTGCTCAACCGGGGCGGTGCTTTCCAGGGCCGCCACCTGTTCGGGTTCGGCCGGAGCCTCGGGAACAACGCTGGCGATGTCTGGGGCAACGGCGGTGTCTACAACCGGTTTGGGGGCATCAACATCTACCTGTGCCACATCCGTTTCTTCCACCGGCTCGGAGGCATCCGCAACCGTGGCGACGCTTTCCTCTTTCGGTGCAGGCGCTGGGATGGCGGGTGTGACAATCACCTGTTCTTCGGACACCGACGCCCCCGCCGGGGTATCGTTGCGCAGAGTCAAGACCGAGGCCGCGCCCTTTGCAGGCAGGTCGACAAACGTCACAAAACGCCCATCAGACCCAACTTTGACGGTCTCGCTGGTTTTGCCATCAACCAAAACCTCGAGCTGAGTACCCGGCTCAGCCACGCCAGCGACCAAGGTGCTGCCGTCGGTTTCGGCGCGGACAATGTCAAAACGCGGTGCAGGAACAACAACTTGCGCGGCTTCCGTTTGAATATCTTCGCTCTGAACATCATCGGTTTTTGCGACGACTTCGGGCGTTGTTTCGACCACCGGGGCCTCAACACCTGGTGTGGGGGTCTCTGCTTCACTTTGATCGGTGGGCTCTACCACTGCAACGGTCGGGGCGTCGGGCTTAGAGGCAACCTCAACATCCGACGCATCCGCCGCTGTCTCTGGTTCCCGCTCTACAACCGCTACGTCTTCAGGCTTTGTTTCAGGCTCTGGAGCAGCCGGACTTTCGACGACAGCAGGCTCTGCCTCGACTTCTGGCTCAGCTTCTGGCCCAGACACCGGTTCCGACACGCTATCAGGGGCGGGCGCTGCGTCTTGCTCTACCTCTGGCTGGGCGTCAGGAACCGCAACCACGGGATCAGCGATCAGACTTGTCTCGGCCCCCGCCTCTGGTGCGGGCGCGCTTTTGGGGGCAAGAACGGCAACCTCGGGCGCCTTGTCGGCATTTGCCTGTTCTTGTTGCGCGGGGTCCGGTTTTGAACCGGGCAAGTCTATTGCACCGGTTACAACCGCAACCGCCACCACACCGGCGCTCGCCGCGCCCGTGATCGCAAGATAAAGTGCGAGTTTGCTCATAGCAGCCTTTCTTCCATCACCCAGTTTGCCCAAAGCCCCCCAAGGCCAGAAACAGAAAAAACTGAGCGGTTGAGCGTGTATAGCTTACGAGGTATCAGCGGTCAAAACACCTTTTCCACAAGCTACGCGGGGATTTCATGTCGCTCACCTCAATCTGTGTCTATTGCGGCTCGCGAGCGGGCCATGACGAGACCTTTACCGATCAAGCCAATGCCTTGGGCCAAGAGATTGCCCGCGCCAAATGGCGCCTTGTTTATGGGGCGGGTGATGTTGGTCTGATGGGCACCGTCGCGCGCGCGGCGCAGGCGGCCGGGGGCAATACCTTTGGCGTCATCCCCAAACACCTTGTTGATATGGAAGTCGGCAAAACCGATCTCACCACCTATGTGGTCACAGAAACCATGCATGAGCGCAAAAAAGTCATGCTGATGAACGCCGATGCGGTGGTGGTTATGCCCGGCGGGGCCGGGTCTTTGGATGAATTTTTCGAAGTGCTGACCTGGCGCCAACTTGGCCTTCATAACAAGCCGATCATCCTCATGGATGTGAACGGCTATTGGGGGCCTTTGCGCGATTTGCTTGCCCATATCGTTGATAGCGGCTTTGCCGATGCGTCGCTCTTGGACTTTGTTCAATCCGCCCCAACCGCAGATGATGTGATGGCGCTTCTGCGACGTGCGCTGTCCTAGGCGACTGCACTTAAGCCCCCCTTGATTTCTGGCCTGATTGTTTGAGTAAATACAAAGGGGCGGCTCCTCGGCGGGAGCTGAGCAGTTTCTTGGTTTTACCGAGTTCTAAGATCACAATGGCAAACCACGACCCCAGTCAAAAACTATTGATCCTTGACCTGCTTGAGACAAACTTCGCGGATATCCCCTATCCTGAGTTCGCGGGTCTTTATGATCAAAGTCGGCCAATCCAATATCCAGAACTCATTGTTACATCTAATGGACGGCACCATTGCGTCAGGATTGCTGCCGAAGAGTTCCGAACCGAGCGCCCTTTTGCGGACTATAACCTATTCCACCTCGAAGAAGCTTTTGGCTGTTTTTCGGCCCAAGCGCTGGCCTATTTCTTACCCAAAATACTCCACTTTTTGATTTCGGAAGGTGACAAAGAGCACAGCCATAATTTCGAAGATCACTTTTGGCCCCTTTTGCAAGATCAACGTTCTAATAAAACCGCCCGCCTTTTTTGCGACACAACCAAGCTGTATTCGATCAAGCAACGCCAAACCCTTGGTCTGACCCTCTTGTTTCTTTGCTTTCGCAACGATGCAGACGGAGATGATTACACAAGCGTTTGGTTCTACAAAGAAACCTTGAAATTTCTGTTCGACCCAGAGGCGGATTAAGCCCCCTTACTATGTCTTGTCTTTTTTGAAGGAGGCAATCGAGTAGATTGCCAGCGCCGTCCAGATCAACACGAAGGCGATCAGGTGGTGTTGGCTCAACGCTTCTCCAAACACCACAACGGCGCAAAAGAATTGCAGGGTTGGGTTGAGGTATTGCATCAGGCCAAGGGTGCTCATGTTCACCCGTTGCGCGGCGTAAGAGAACAGGATCAGCGGAAAGGCCGTCATCACCCCGGAAAAGGCCAAAAGCGCCGTTGTTGTGGCGTCTTGGCCAAATTGCCCCTGCCCCTGCGCATGTATCCATGCCAGCCAGCCAATGGCAAACGGCGCGATCAACACCACCTCGGCGGTGACCGAAACCACCGGGCCGGTGCTCAAGTTCTTTTTGATCAACCCGTATAGGGCAAAGGTGACGGCAAGGATGAGCGATATCCACGGCGGCGCGCCAAGGCCATAGGCCAGTTGCACCACTGCGATTGTTGCCAATGCCACCGCAAGCCATTGCCAGAGCGTTAGTTTTTCACGCAAAAACACCACACCAATCGCCACAGCGACAAGCGGGAACATGTAGTAACCCATCGAGGTTTCCGTCACCCGGCCAATTTGCACCGACACGATGAACAGCCCCCAGTTGATGGAAATCATCAGCGCGGCGATGACCAAAATGACCACAGCTCTGCGTGACCCCATCGCGGTTTTTAGGGCCCCCAAACGGCCTTGTATCGCCAAGACACCGGCAAACACCGCCAGAGACCAAAACGAGCGATGCGCTAGCAATTCGCCCGCAGGTACGTGGGTCAAAGCTTTGTAATAGATCGGCGACAGGCCCCATATCGAACAGGCCCCAAGCATCGCCAAAAATCCGCGCTGAGCGTCAGACATGCGCCATCTCGACCACCGTTATTTCAGGCACGACGCCAAAACGCACCGGCATGATCGAACAGCCGATCCCGCCTGAGACCACAAGGTCCCGCCCCGCTTCGCGCACATGGCCATAGGCGTATCGGTTGCCAAACCGCGATGGGACAATCGGGGACCAGCCAAACAACCGCACCTGTCCCCCATGGGTATGCCCCGACAAGGTGAGCGCGACGCGATCTGGAACTTTGGTGAAAATGTCAGGTTCATGCGCCATCAAAATCACCGGGTCATCATCGGTAATCTGCGCCAAGGTGCCTTCAAGATCATCCAGCCCCCTAAGGCCACCCGGTCGACGGATCAGGGCCAATTGATCCTCAAGCCCGGCAATCCAGACGCCAAGATCACCAAGTTTAATCACAGTGTTGGACAACACAGGAATGCCATTGGCCTCAAGCGCTTGGGCATAGAGATTCGGCCCACCGCCGCGCTTTTGCGCGTTCAAATCATCCCACCAATCGTGGTTTCCCAGAACCGCAAAAACCCCGTGTTTGGCATTGAGATCCGCCAGTATCGGCGCGATCTCGGCGATCTCAACAGGTTTGGTGATAAAACGGTGCCCGGCGGCATAATCGCCCAACAATAGGATCACATCCGGGGTCAGCGCGTTCATACGCGCCACGATCTGGCGTATTCGGCGCGGACCAACGAAAGGTTCCCCAACATGGAGATCCGATAAGATAGCTATTTTTAGGGGTTTGGCTGTCCAATCCTTGCGGGCAATCCGCCAAGTCTGCACCCGCAAACGCAGAGCCGGTTCGATAAAAAACGCATAGGCCCCAGAAAAAAGGCCTGCTAGGACGGTGCCCAGCAGACCTTTGATAAATGTGCGGCGGGTGATCATAATAAACCCGCCATGTGGATCACAGACGCGATGCCACGTTTTCCCAGTTTACCAGGTTGTCCAAGAAGTTGGCCAGGTAAGCAGGACGCTTGTTGCGGAAGTCGATGTAGTAGGAATGCTCCCATACGTCACAGCCAAGCAAAGCAGTCTGACCAAAGCAGAGTGGGTTCACGCCGTTTTCGGTTTTGGTGACTTTGAGGCCGCCATCGGTGTCTTTGACCAACCAGCACCAGCCGGAGCCGAACTGACCGGCACCCGCGGCCGAGAACTGATCCTTGAACGCGTCAACCGTGCCAAAGCTCTCTTTCAGAGCAGCTTCGAGTTCGGATGGCATGTCATTGCTTCCCGCGCCCATCATTTCCCAGAACTGCATGTGGTTCCAGTGCTGCGACGCATTGTTGAAGATACCATTTTGGGCAACCGCAGACGCGTCATAAGTGCCGGTGATGATGTCTTCGAGCGACTTGCCTTCCCATTCGGTGCCAGCAATCAGCTTGTTGCCATTCACAACATAGGCGTTGTGGTGGATGTCATGGTGGTACTCCATTGTCTCTTGGCTCATGCCTTTGGAGGCCAGCGCGTCGTGAGCATATGGAAGATCAGGAAGTTCAAAAGCCATCGGTGGTGTCCCTTGTCCGCAGAAAGTGGTTGATTACCTCATACCTGTCGCGTTGACCGCCCAAGGTCAAGGCCAAGCATACGATCATTTCATCGGTTTGACGTCGCATGTTCCGCTTGAAGTGTAGCGGTTGGAGTACCCCAAAGGAGAACCCGAGATATTCAGACGCCCCGTGGCCTTCATATAGGTCGCACGGTAAGCGATTTTCGCGGTCTGCGAACGCACTTTGGTTTGCAAATTCCACGTAAATGTAATGCGCTTTGAATTGTCGGTGCTCACACGACCTTCGATAGGCTGCCTGTCATTGAAGTGCAGAATAATCGGGTCAGACACAATAACTTTCTTTTCGGTGTGATTGTGACCAATAAATAAAACCTTTGGCAACCAATTGCCCTGGCTGCGCGTGTTGCCAATTTTACACTCGTAGACTTTTCCGCCCGCAAAGGCAGGCTGCGCAAACAAGCCAATAGAGGCGACCAAAGCCATTTTAACTACATTATTCATTATATTCTCCAATACCTTGCTCCGGTATCTAGTAACTGCGCGCTGCTTCCACAAGCAAAGATTGTGCAAAATACAATCGTGTGGGATACAAATCCTGCGATCGAAGCAATATAGGGCCAGACCATATTAAATTGATTAGGCTCAGGGCCCGCTGACTTGGGATGCACGGTGTCACTGATTTCTGTCCAGACGAGATATGTGCCAGCAGAAAGAGCGATCCAATTCGATAGCATAGACTGCAGGCTGGAGTGAAATCAGTCAGACCCGAAGGGCAAGCAACCACACAAGTCTCTCAGAAGCTCGGAAGTTTTGCCAAAGCAACAAGCATTGCCTGCAAAATCCAAACTCCTGATAACGCACATATTCTTGTTGAACATACTAGGGTCTGGCCCCAATCATCGCTCAACCGATATCTGGCTTATCGCAAGAAGTTCACGTCGCTTCCCGGAACCGCAGCTGATTTCAAAAGATTGAAAACATATTCTGCGACGGAGCGGAAACAAACGATTTGTGCGCCCTCGTCCGAGGTCATCCAAAACGCCGCCGCCACCTGAGCAAGCCGCGTTCTCCGAACTTCTCCGGGGCCGAAACTATCCTTGGCCATGTCGACAGGGGCCAGTTTGGCCAAAACTTCGCGGGTAGAGGCGCCGTCTAGCGTAAAACAGGCCCGCGCATCCGAGACGTTGGCGACGAGGTAATGTTGCCCTGCCAATGCGTTTTCCAGCTTCGCGGCCAAAATCGGTGCTTCAGCATAGGTACAAAGAAGCAAAAGCTCATCCGACGACATCCAAAGCAGACCGCGCCGCCCGTCCATAACCGCACCACGTTGGCCGGGCAGTGACACCTCGGCCACTCCCGTTACAGCGGCCACAAAGGCAGGGTCGCCAAAATCGCCGCGAAGAGTGATCATCCCCTGCGCGTGCAATTCTTCCACCTTAACCAAACCGTCGAAACTTGCCCCATTCAGGGCCGTCGTTAGATCAGACATTCTGTTTCTCCCCTTCGGGATCATAAAAGATCGGGCTGACAATCTTGGCTTTGATCATGGTTTCCCCATCGGCCTCGGCAAAGTCGATCACCTCGCCCATGCGATCAGGACCATTGAGCACAAGCCCCATGGCAATGCCCTTGTTCAAAGTTGGCGAATGGTAGGTCGAGGTGACGCGCCCTTGGGTGTTGCGTTGGCCATTGGCATTCGTGCCGTCGGCCACCGCATAGGCCCCATCCGGCAACACCGATCCATCCACCGTTTCCAACCCGACAAGCTTCCAGCGTTTTGGATCGGTCATATGGCTGCGCTGTTGGGCGCGTTTGCCAAGGAAGTCTTCTTTCTTCTTCGAGATCGCCCAGTTGAGCCCGAGATCCTGTGGGATGATCGTCCCATCGGTTTCATCACCGATCATGATAAAGCCCTTTTCGGCCCGCATGATATGGAGACATTCGGTGCCATAGGGCGTCACGTCAAACTCGGCCCCGGCCTCAAGAAGCTTGTCCCAAAACGCGCGGCCCAGATTGGCGGGCACGGCGATTTCATAAGACAATTCGCCCGAGAAAGAGATGCGATAAGCCCGCACCGGGAAACCGGCCAACTCACCATCGCGCCATTCCATAAAGGGCAAGGCCTCTTTGGATACATCCATGCCGCCCAGTTTTTCCAAGACTTTGCGCGCATTTGGACCAACAACCGCGACCTGCGCCAGCTGTTCGGTAATATTGGCGGTGTAAACTTTCCAATTCCACCATTCGGTTTGTAGCCATTCTTCCATATGGGCATGGATACGGTCCGCGCCACCCGTCGTGGTGTGGCAAAGCCAGGTGTCGTCGTCGATACGCGCAACCACGCCGTCATCCGACAGGAAACCGTTTTCGCTACACATCAACCCGTAGCGGCATTTGCCAACTTTCAGGTTGGACATCATGTTGGTGTACATCATGTCCATGAACTTACCTGCCTCCGGGCCTTTGACGATGACTTTGCCAAGGGTCGACGCATCCAAAAGGCCGAGGCTATTGCGGGTGGCAAGCACTTCGCGATGAACTGCCTGTTTGACCGTTTCGCCATCTTTGACAAAGGCATAGGGGCGGCGCCAATGGCCGACAGGTTCCCAATGGGCACCGTTGGTGTCGTGCCAATCGTGCATCGGTGTCTTGCGGATTGGTTGGAAAATCTCACCACGAGCTTCGCCAGCAATCGCACCCATGGAAATGGGTGTGTAAGGGGGGCGGAACGTGGTAGTCCCAACCTGCGGAATATCCTCACCTAGCGCATTAGAAAGAGTTGCAAGACCATTGATATTACTCAATTTACCTTGGTCCGTCGCCATACCCAAAGTGGTGTAGCGCTTGGTATGCTCAACGCTTTCATAGCCCTCATGAGCGGCAAGTTGAACATCAGACACTTTGACATCGTTCTGAAAATCCAACCAAGCCTTCAATCGAAGCCCATAATGCGCCCCTTGCGGCATCAACCAGACAGGTTGCATCGGCGCTTCAGGTTGCACATTTGCAACCGAAATTGCAGATGTCGACCCAGTTGCCCCCGCTGCTTTCGCAGAATTTTTCCCCAAGATTCCTGAGTCTTGCAGGATGTTTCTCAAATGCATTTCACCATTGGCACTACCGGCGACTTGCACAAAGGCGTTTCCATCGTCCCCTTTGGGCGCGCGTGCCGGATCTGGTCGGAAAAAGGCTTGGGTCTCATCCCAAGTAAGCTTGCCACCGCAATGGGACCACAGATGAACAACCGGCGACCAACCGCCAGACATCGCAACAGCGTCACATCCGACATTCCAGAGCATCGCGCCCTCACCGGCCTGCTTGCAGATGTCGACCGAAGTGACACGTTTCTTGCCATGCACCTTGGCAATCCCACAGCCAGTTTCGACGCGGATGCCAAGGGCCAAGGCCTCATCCATCAAGGTGCCGCCACCCGCATCGCGGGCGTCAACAATCATCGGAACATCCAAACCGGCTTTTTTCAACGTGATCGCCGTGCGATAGGCATCATCGTTGTTGGTGACCACCACAGTGCGATCGCCAAGAGAAACGCCATAGTTGACCGCATAATCGCGCACGGCAGAGGCCAACATCACCCCCGGAACATCATTGCCCGCAAAGCTTAGCGGGCGCTCAATGGCACCGGTTGCGGTGATGGTTTGTTTAGCCCGAATACGCCAAAGACGGTGACGCGGCCCTTGCGCCTTGGGTGCGTGATCGGTCAGACGCTCATATCCAAGAACATAGCCGTGATCGTAAACTCCTGCGCCCATCATCCGAGTGCGGAGCGTGACATTGGACATATTTTCAAGGGCTTGCAGCGTTGTCTTGACCCAATCTTCGGCCGACACCCCGTCGATTTCGCCGCCATCCACCATGGTCCGCCCACCCCAATCCGGGGTTTGCTCGATCAACAGAACCTTGGCCCCGGCCTCACCCGCGGTTTTGGCGGCCTGAAGACCAGCGACACCACCGCCGATGATCAGAACATCAACGAAGGCATAAAAATGTTCATAGGTATCAGGGTCACGCGTTTCGGGATCAGGGGCCTTTCCGAGCCCCGCCGATTGGCGAATGAAGGGTTCATAGACGTGCTTCCAAAACGCCCGCGGATACATGAACATCTTGTAGTAAAACCCCGCCGTTAAAAGACGAGAGGCGTAGGAATTCACCGCACCGATGTCAAAATCGAGGCTTGGCCAGACGTTTTGCGGCGTCGCGGTCAGCCCATCGAACAATTCCGTCGTCGTGGCACGTTGATTGGGTTCGTGATGCGTGTCGGTGCCCAAGTTAACAAGGGCATTTGGTTCTTCTGCGCCACTGGCAACGATGCCGCGTGGACGGTGGTATTTAAAGCTTCGACCAACCATCATCTGGTTATTGGCCAGCAATGCCGAGGCCAAAGTATCGCCCTGATGGCCGGTGAAACGCTTGCCATCAAAGGAGAAATTCACGGTTTTGCTACGGTCAATCAGGCGACCGGCTTTAGCGAGACGGGTGCTCATATCAGTGGCCCTTTTCGCGAATGGAGGTCTGGGGTGCCTCCGGCGGAAGTTTAGGTGGCGAGATGAAGAATGGGGTCACGACAGGTCCCTCCAGCTCCAACCCGGAAGACGGGCGGTGATCTTATCTTTGATCTCTTGGGGCGGTCCAAAGGTTTGGGCGCTATAAGTGCCGAAAACCTCAAGCGTGGTGGTTGAGCGCGCGGCGTGGAACCATTTCCCGCAGCCATTCACATGGCGCCAGCGTTCAAAATGCACCCCCATCGGGTTTTCGCGCTGAAACAGGTAGGTTTCGAAGTCATCGTCGCTTGAGCCGGGGCCAAAGCGTTTGATATGCGCTTCTCCGCCTGCGTGAAGTTCGGTTTCTTCGGCTTTGACGCCGCAATAGGGGCATTCAAGGATTAGCATAAGCTACTCGCTTCCAACTAGCATGGAGCCAAAACCCCATTGAATTGTTCCGAGAAAGACAACAACCGCCTGACAATTCAGTGCGTATCTGACAGTGGACGATTTGAATGGAGCTGGTGGTTCCCCGTCGTCGTCCATGATAAACGAACCCTGAGATCTAGTTAAGAGTTCACCAGCTGCGACTCCGAAAACTAAAACCCCCAAACCTGCTGTAAGCGCTCCGAACCGTTCAAAAAATGGCTGACTAGAGGCACTCTCCACCAAATAGCCCCCGACAAAACCAACAACCAAAATTAGGAAGGAAATCGGCAAGGGATGGTCAAGTATGAAAACTGCTTTGCGATCTGGAGCGTAGGACATCAGTGCGCCACCCCCGCCGCCACGCTTTCGTCGATAAAGCGGCCTTCGGCGAAACGGTTAAGGCCGAATTCATCCGTCAACGGCGATTGGCCGCGCGCCATCAGTTCGGCAAAAC
>NZ_JBZXVN010000002.1:0-43396 GCF_058892305.1 Pelagimonas sp. | reverse complement strand
TTCAAGCCGACCTTACGCCGCAATCGGCTCAAGAACCGAACGCTCGGCGCCAATCAACGTCACCTGATCCCAGGTGAGCCCCTCCGTCTCGACCCGGATCAACACTTCACGATCGAGCTGATCACCCGAGGTGTTTTCGTACCGTACAACAATGCCGTCATCCGTCATGCGAACGGACCCCAGTGCATAATCGTCATTCACCGACTCGACCCGCAATTCGATGGTTTCGGTCACCGGGTCAAAATCATCGAACCGCGCGGCCTCAACTTGCCAAGCGGTGCCATCAGTGGTCTCAAGATCATCCCAGTCGGAACCGTCCGGCGCACGCTCCCCCTCGTCCAATTGCACAACAAAATGATCGGACCCTGCACCGCCTTCTACGGTCCAAACATCCGTCATTGTTAAGCCTTCGCCAAACTCGGTTAACGCCTCAACGCTTAGCGTGTCATCTCCATCTCCGCCCGTGACACCAGTGGCGTAACCGGTTCCCAAAGCCCCGCGTCCAATGCCCAGAATTTCGTCATCTCCGGCTCCACCATGCACATGCACATTCGGCGACAGGTTCACATCAATGGTGTCATTCCCCTCCCCACCGTCGATTGACATGATTTCACCGTAGGTTTCCTCGGCATCAATCAGGTCTTCGCCGTCGCCCCCTAGGATAGTCGATCCGAAGAACGGCCCGAGCAAGGTGTCATCCCCGTCGCCCAGATCTATCTCAAATTCCGCAGAAATTCCCACATTGGGCTCACCTTCAGGCGATGTGGTATCTATCAGGTCGTTGCCAGCCCCCAAAGACACGACTTCGGCCGTGACAAAAGCCTCTAGCTCAGACCGTGTCAGGATGTCATCGCCATCGGTTCCGACCAAGTTGCCCTCTTCATCGAGCGCGAAATCAGGCTCAGCCACGTCATCCGAGCTGTCATCACTGTCCGACCCCGAGTCAATCAGGGTCGCCAAAAGGCCAATGGAAAGAAGTCCTAATAGGGCTGCGGCTAACATCGCTTTTCCTCGCATACTCAAATATGCGGCTGATATTGCAGGCCAAAGCGCCCCAGGACAAGCTGCCGTTTTGGAAACAGTCCAGAATTGATTGTTTTAGACGTAAATCAACCCCGACGGGCTAAGGAACACCGCATCGGCAAGGTCATCCCCCTCGGCAAAAGCCCGCGGCGTGTCCAGTCCGGGTTGATTTGGTCGGGTCGCCGGATCGGCCTCAAGGCACAAGCGCGCACCGTTGTCGAACTCAAGCACCAATGAAATCGGCCCCAAATCCGCCTGCGTGATCACCGCCCCTTGCATGCGTTCCAGAAAAGCGCGGTCATCGGCGTCAACGATCCATGGGCGCGGCTCGCCCGTGTCATAGCTCTCATCCTGAACGATGCGGCCATCAAGATGCAGCCAACCGCCCGCCCCTCGGATCGGCAGGATCAGCCAGCCTTGGGGCAATTCAAGCCCAAAGAACTCACAGCTTCCCATGCCATAAAACCCAAGGCTGACCGAGGCGTCGGAAACACGCTCTCCGATCAACCGGTCGGGATCAACCGGCACTGGGTCCAATGGCACCGTGGCAAAATCATCTTCGTCATCCGGGTCGCCATCGGGATCAGGAATGCGAAACGCGCCCGGTACAATCGGGGACACCGCCATCGAGCCGTAGAACCTGCGCAATTCATTGGCGACAAGCTTTTGCGCCAAGGGGTTCCCCCGCTTGGCCGCGTTCGATACCAAAACGCTGATTTTTCCTTTGATGAACTCAAGCATGACCACTCCACAGCCGTAGTAGGCATAATTTACGGTACGTTAACCTTTTGTACACTCGCGCTTTTTGGGGAGGTGGCGATCGCCAAGAAGACACAGCGGCACAATACATGGATGTCTTCAAAACCAAAAAACTTATGCCCGCAAAGTACATAGAAAAACCCCCGCCGCATCTCTACGCCGGGGGTCAATTTTGCGGTAGGGTGGGGTTTTACCCCACCACTTTACCAGTCTTCGCGAACAACAACGCGGGTTTTCACCGGCAGTTTCATCGCGGCAAGACGCAGGGCTTCACGTGCGACTTCGTCGGTAACACCGTCGATTTCGAACATGACGCGGCCCGGCTTCACTTTGCAGGCCCAACGGTCAACCGAACCTTTACCTTTACCCATACGAACTTCGATAGGCTTGGCAGTGATCGGCGTGTCAGGATAGATGCGGATCCACACCTTACCTTGACGCTTCATGTGACGCGTCATGGCACGGCGAGCGGCTTCGATCTGACGTGCAGTAACACGCTCAGGCTCAAGAGCCTTCAGACCATAGGTGCCGAAATCAACACCGGAACCGCCTTTTGCAAGGCCTTTGATCCGGCCTTTGTGCATCTTGCGGAATTTAGTACGCTTTGGCTGAAGCATAGTTACCCCCGATTATCACGACGGCCGCCAGCACCACGAGGGGCCGGACCGTCTTGAACTTCTTGCGACTTGCGATCGCGCGCGGCTGGATCATGCTCCATGATCTCGCCTTTGAAGATCCAAACTTTGATCCCGATGATACCATAGGGAGTCATAGCTTTGACCTGGGCGTGATCGATGTCTGCACGCAGCGTGTGGAGAGGCACTCGGCCTTCGCGGTACCATTCGGTACGCGCGATTTCTGCACCGCCAAGACGGCCAGCAACGTTCACACGAATGCCAAGGGCACCCATACGCATGGCGTTCTGAACCGAGCGCTTCATTGCGCGACGGAAAGAAACACGACGCTCGAGCTGCTGAGCAATGCTCTCACCAACAAGCTGGGCGTCCAGCTCGGGCTTGCGCACTTCAACGATGTTCAGGTGCACTTCACTGTCGGTCATCGCCGCCAGTTTCTTGCGCAGAACTTCGATGTCAGCACCTTTTTTGCCGATGATCACGCCAGGACGCGCTGTGTGTACAGACACACGGCACTTCTTGTGAGGGCGTTCAATGATCACGCGGGCAATACCAGCCTGCTTGCACTCTTTGTGGATGAAATCGCGGATTGCGATGTCTTCCAACAGCAGATCACCATAGTCTTTGGTGTCAGCGTACCAACGGCTGTCCCAGGTGCGGTTCACCTGCAGACGCATACCGATCGGGTTTGTTTTATTACCCATTAGGCTTGCTCCTCAACCTGACGCACCTTGATGGTGAGTTCCGAGAACGGCTTGTTGATACGACCGAAACGACCACGTGCCCGCGGACGACCGCGCTTCATGATCAGGTTCTTACCAACATAGGCTTCTGCGACGATCAGCTCGTCAACATCAAGACCGTGGTTGTTCTCAGCGTTTGCAATGGCGGACTGCAGGCACTTTTTCACGTCTTCGGCGATCCGCTTCTTGGAGAAGGTCAGATCAGTCAGAGCGCGATCAACTTTCTTGCCACGGATAAGACCGGCAACAAGGTTGAGTTTCTGCGGGCTTGTGCGCAGCATGCGCAGCTTGGCCATCGCTTCGTTGTCCGCCACGCGGCGGGGATTTTTATCCTTGCCCATGGCTTACTTCCTTTTGGCTTTTTTGTCAGCCGCGTGACCGTAGTAGGTCCGCGTTGGCGAATATTCACCGAATTTCTGGCCGATCATGTCCTCGGTCACGTTGACCGGGATATGTTTCTGACCGTTATAAACAGCAAAAGTCAGACCGACGAATTGCGGCAGGATTGTCGAACGACGCGACCAAATTTTGATAACTTCGTTCTTGCCCGAGTCGCGTGCTTTTTCGGCCTTTTTCAGGACGTAAGCATCGACAAAGGGGCCTTTCCAAACAGAGCGAGACATTAATTAGCGTCCCTTCTTCTTGGCGTGGCGCGAGCGGATGATCAGCTTTTGCGACGCTTTGTTTGTATTGCGGGTACGCTTGCCTTTGGTTGGCTTGCCCCAAGGTGTTACCGGATGGCGACCACCCGATGTACGACCTTCACCACCACCGTGTGGGTGATCGATTGGGTTCATAACGACACCACGAACACTTGGGCGGATGCCCTTGTGACGCATACGGCCGGCTTTACCAAAGTTCTGGTTGGAGTTGTCTGGGTTCGACACGGCACCAACGGTGGCCATGCATTCCTGACGTACCAAGCGAAGTTCACCGGAGCTCAGACGGATCTGGGCGTAGCCACCGTCACGGCCAACAAACTGGGCATAGGTGCCCGCGGCGCGTGCGATCTGACCACCTTTACCAGGCTTCAGCTCGATGTTGTGAACGATCGTACCGATTGGCATGCCGGAGAAAGGCATTGCGTTACCGGGCTTGATGTCGGCCTTGGCGCTGGCAACGATACGGTCGCCAATGGCGAGACGCTGAGGTGCCAGGATATAGGCCTGCTCGCCATCGTCATACTGAACGAGTGCGATGAAAGCGGTCCGGTTAGGGTCATATTCGATACGGGCCACGGTGGCCGATACGTCGAATTTGTTCCGCTTGAAATCTACGATACGGTAGAGGCGCTTTGCCCCGCCACCGCGGCGACGTGAGGTAATACGTCCGGTGTTGTTACGACCGCCCGACTTTGTCAGACCCTCGGTGAGGGCTTTGACAGGACGACCTTTCCACAGCTCCGAACGGTCGATCAGAACCAGCCCACGCTGGCCTGGCGTCGTCGGCTTATACGACTTTAATGCCATGCTTTCTGACTTCCGTTTAAAACAGCAGGGTTTCCCCCGCCTATGTAATGAGGTGTTAGCCTCAGGAGTTTAGGCCCCCGTAGGTGCCCGGCGAAAAAGATCACAAGGCCCCAGAACGAATCTGGAGCCTTGAGACTGCGCGTAGGTAACAGGGAAGGTCGTGGGCGTCTAGGGGGTTTTGCGGTTTGCCCGGAAAACAGGCCCGGTTGGCCCTGTGGTGCGCCGAAAACCAAGACGCGGGTATTCGTTAATAATAGTCCCTATATATAGGGCAACATATTTAGGGCAACACCAGCCTATTGGTTCGCGACCTGAGGTCTGGACCTGCTCGATACCTGCGTTTCAACCCGAACTCATGCGAAAGGGGGCACAACCCGCCCCACCAAACGCCCTCCCCCGCGCTGCAATCCTGTGGTCTCAGGCCCCTTGCACCTGCCTGCGCAGGGCCTGTTCTACCAGTCCCGGATCCGTTTGGCGGGCTTTGCTCAACAGTCGCTGCTCTTTGTCTTTGTCACCGTCTAGCCGTGCAATTCGGGCTGCGGCGCAAAGCAAACCAACACGCTCAAATGGCGTCAAATCTGCGAATCCCACACCTTCAATTGCCTGACCGATCAATACACGAGCCTGATCATCGCTTTTTGCTGTTTCCGGTTCATTCAGAAGCGAAACCGCCGCGACAAACACCAGTTCGGCAAACCAAGGTTTGCTTGCGTCGCTGTTTTTCAAGGCGTCACACAACAGGGTGAGACCGCTTTTTCGGTAAACCGCTTGCTTTGGGTGGTGCAATGCCGTTGCGGTCAGGACAAGCAGACTACCTTTGTATGCCAGCGCGCGGGGATCGTCCGGCGACTTTGACAGCTGGCGTTCTGCTTTGCCCAAGGCGGAGACAATCAGGTCTCCCCCCTGCTCAATAGCGTTTCTGTAGCTTTGTTTCATATTGGTCTTCTTCTTGTTTTATAGCTCATGCCACCTGTTGCACCGGAGCGCCGGAATTGTCGGGTGACACCATACGGGTCGCCGTGGCCGGTGCCTGATACAGGGGCAAATCGACCCCCAGCTTGGCCCGCATCTCAGCCAATACTGTGGTGTTCACCGCAAAGGAGGCGCAGCAGACCGGGCGTTTGCCATATCCGTCGGCCTTGCCGTGAAGGTCATATTTCAAACCGGCCCGACGATAGACACGGCTCATGCAAGGTTCGAAATTTGAGACAAGGCGACTGATACCGTGATGCAGACCGACCTCACACAACCCTAGGAGCAGTAGAGAAAAGGCGCGGCCAGCATCCATATCAGGAAAGTCGCGGGCAATCGCGTCTTCGTCGAGACACATGCGGGTCCCTTCCCATACGTCAATTTGTTGCAAATTGGTGTCAAAGTCATGCGTGCGGCCAAAGACGTCATGCAAAAGGGTTGGGCCGGCGGTGGTCATCAGTCGAACACAACCATAGAGGGTTTTACCGTCATCACTCGCCCAAACAAAGTAGCTGGCGTTCATCGCATCGTATTCGTCAATTTCCAGATCGCCCTTCACCGGAACCTCCCAGTTCAACTGGTCAGCAAAAACCTTCTTGCGCAGCTTGAATATCTCCATCACCATTTCAATTTTAGAAGCAACTTCATGTGGTTGTATGGTTGTAAACATTTTCTCAAGTCCCTTGCAGCTTGAGAAAACGCTACCGCCAACATCCTTTTACCAATATCCGCCCGCCTGATGGTAGCACCTTCGCCACGTACAATTGGGGGGATTGCCTCAAAAAATAATTTCGAGGAAAAACTCACGCGTAGATTGCATGTTTTGTCATAATCCTTTCGAGTGTACTTGGTATCTGTACCAAGCGAATCGTTAAGGAGTGACCGGGTTATGCCGTTTGATTATGAGAGTGTTCTGAATGACCTGTTGATGTCGAACTCGATCGCCGATGCGATTGCCGTTTTACAGGAATGCAGCGCCATTGATTTTGTCACATTTCATTTGATGAACAATGTGTCGGCCCAGATGGACAACCCGTTTGTCCGCACCACCTACCCGCCGGAATGGGTCAGCTTTTATCTGCTCAACAATTTGGTGGGCAGTGATCCAATTCTGAAAGCCGCGACAGCCGCCAAAAAGCCCTTTGTCTGGTCCTCACTCGATCTGACGGGCCCTGAGGAAGCGTTTTTGGCCAAATCCAAGGATTTCAAGATTGGCCAAAGTGGCTATTCCATACCATGTGTCGATGAACTTGGCCGCAAAAGCGTTTTGTCCCTAAATTCCCACCTCGATGAACCCGAATGGCGCGCCTTCATCGACGAGAAAGGCGATCAACTGGGCCTGTTGGCCTCGGACCTCCATATGAAGGGCGTGTCCGAAGCCTTTGCCGAAGCGGGGGATGTGCCGCATTTGTCACCACGCGAATATGAGTGTCTGAAATGGACCTCGCTTGGGAAATCCTATTCCGAAATCGCGATTATCCTGTCGTTGTCCGAGCACACAATCCGGTCCTATTTGAAAATGGCACGGGTCAAACTTGATAGCGTGACCCTTGCTCAGGCCGTAACCAAGGCGACCCAGATGGGCCTAATCTAACAAGAATATGTCCGGCCCTGTTTCGCCCCAAAAGGCGAGGGCCGACCTATTTCAGACCTCTCTTGCAGCCCCTAAAGATGCAACAAACTCAACGGCCCACAGGCCGAGCCGGACAGGCAAACAGCGGCGGAAACCCCCTGCCCCATTCGGAAATCCAGAAAGTGACTTGAGATAGGCGCGCGCGCCGGGTCCAAGGCGATCTTGAACAGTTTCTTCATGCCATATCCCAGACCTTCGCCTTGCATCTTTCCATAGGCTTCCATGCGCGTCCAAAGCACTTGTGGACTAAAATGGGTTTGCGCACGTCGCGCCTGACGGCTGCCAAACAGCTTGTCAAAACTGTCTTCCTGCTTGGGGGTGAACCGCTCAATATCAAGCCCAACGTGATGCCCCGCGGCCATACAGGCCGCATAGCCATAGGGGCCATAGCTGATCGAAAAATCCAGCCTGTCGCGGGAAATGCCATACCGACGATGCAGGCCAGGCCGGCCTTCGGCGTCACTGACCAACTCGACATCTTGGCCGTGAATCCCCAAAACGGACCCCAACATTTGGCGGACATGCACCCGCGCGGCAAGGGCGCGGTGCGTTTTGTCGGGACGGGGGCTACGCTCTAGTCGTTGACGGTCACGTTTAGTCAGCTGATCCATCAAGTGCGAGGGTAGTCGATAAGTGCCATTGAGACGTTGCATGTACAGCTGCGCCGGGCCACCGGGCCAGTTTAGTTTTGGTTGCGCAGGCAGCGGGGTGATTTTGGTACCGGTTTTAGGAGTTGCAATCAGGGTCATGGTCAGAACTTCATTGTGGTGTAGATGGCAAGGGAATCGCGCATTGGACGCAGATTGAATTCGGTATTTTCGCCTCCGTATTTTTGGCTGGCCTGTAGCCCGATTGTCGCAAGGTCACCCAATGGCATTTCCAGCCTCAGGGCCAGACTGCCCGAACCGTCATCCAGCCCATGTAAAACCGTCAGCTCGCCGCTGATTGGCTTTCCGAACAAGGCGTCATGACTAACGCGGAGAAAGCCGTAATTCTGCCGCAGGGTGTAGTGATTCAAAACGCCGTTCAGGCGGCCTAGAGATTGACCATGCACGGCGGATTGCGTCGGAGTGATTGTGTCCAGCGCATCAATGATACGGTCCCATTCAGCATCGTTATACCCTCCCGCATCGCGGGTGTATTCCGCATTCAGCGAGATCCCGTTTTCAAAGGTGTGGCCAAAGCCAAGCGTGACAAAAGGTTGGATTTTGTCCGTTTCCAGCGGATCAAGAAGCAGATGCCCCATGGGGGATGTGCCCGCAACGGTTTGTTTTTCTCGGCCTTTTCGGAATGTGGCGTCCATATAGACAACCGAAGCGTCCCCCAAACCCCAACTGAACGAAACTGCAGCTCCAGGACGTTCACCACCGATCAACGCCAGCGTATAATCCGCCGCCCCATCAGCCATAAGGCCGGAGAAGCGCAACATGGCGAAATCTTCTTTGACACCAAGTCGAGGGTCATCGCGGTCGGGGGCATAGATCAGAGATAGCGACGACCCATTGTCTAACAACAGATCCGCACCGATCAGGTCTGTGCCTTTCACATCGCTTCGCGCTTGTCCGGTTGGAAATATCCGGTTTTCCGCCAGCGGATCATGCAGGATGTCCGCCGGATTCAGCCCATAGGCCTGACCATAGGACAGAATACGCCGACCGCCGTATAGGAACAGGGCGTCCCCAAGGAGGACTTCGGCATAGGCCTCATCGGTAAACGTCTCGACTTGGCTATCTTGGGCCTCGGCCCGAAACTGGGTTGTGATGCTCAAGCGACCGTAGCTTAGCTTGGCACCCATCGTTCCGGTCAGACCGGATAGCGCCTCCTGATACCCTGACCCGTCCGGGTCTGGCACCAGATCGGTGGCGCTGATTGTGTTGCGTTGGCCAAAAAGGCTGGCCCGCCCCGTCAGATCAAGGTCCAGTTCGGCAGCGCGGGCCGGACCGGTGCTTAGCAAGGTCAGACAGGTCGCCAGCGCGGTAGCGCAAGGGGGGGACATGGTCATGTCAAATCTCCGAAATGGGTCCAATGGGGCGGGCAACTAGGTTTAGAGGCGGCTCAGATTGCCGGGCTGATACCAAGAGGCAGGTGTCTTGGCCTTTTTGAAGCGGCTATAGGTCATGGTGGTGACTTTGCCGCCTTCCAAATGATCGACCACTTTCAGCTGCGTTGGGCGGCTGGCACCCAGCACAGTTTTATAGCCCCCGAAATGCATGGTCTTGAGCTTGCGCCCCCCACCGGCATAAAACACCGCCTGCTTTGGCGCACCGCTGCTGGCAACGGTTAGATCAATGCGGGCATAGGCAGCAGATTTGGTTTTGGGCACCAATTGCAACACGATGCTGTTGCCCGACCCTGAGGTCTTGGCCACCTTGTAGTCGGTGGAATAGACCGTACGCGCCACATCGGCCGATGACACACCGCCCAGCACCCTTTGTTGCGGCGAGATGCGCAAGGCGCGCCGCGTTCCGGGCACATAGACCCACATGTTCTTGTCAACAAACAGGATCGAACGGCCCGCCATTTTGGTCGGTTTGGTGTAACGAACCAGCCCTTTGCTGGAGTTTTGCACCGCAACCTCAAGCTGTTCGGTTTTGCCACCAGAGTTCAATTTCAGATCAAAGGTGAAATTCGCACCCGGCGCGCGGATGTCATCCACTTTTCGCAGCAGAGCGTTGCCATCGGCAGCCAAAGCCGAACTCGCGGCAGCGATGGACAAAGACAGGGCGATTAAGGCGGGTTTGATGATGGATTTCAGCATGGTTTTTGCAAAGCCTCTACAATGTTCACACGGGACGCAGCCCAGGCAGGATAAATGGAAGACACCAGCGCCGCAGCGACCGAGACGACAAAGCCTTTTGCCAGCACAGCCGGTGTCATGAGGAAGAAGGCCTGATAGCCTTGCGACATGGAGGGCGGAGGCGGCATAGGAATGCCCCCGATCATCTCGATCCCCCAGGAAATGAGCAGTGACAGGATCACCCCAACCGTGCCGCCCAGCAGCCCGATAAAGAGACCCTCATTTAGAAACATCTGCATGGTGGTGCCTTGGGTGGCCCCAATGGCGCGCAGCGCACCGCTTTCGCCCATGCGTTCAAAAACAGCCATGGTCATGGTGTTGGCAACCGAGAACATGACAACCACCGCAACGATGCCTGAAAAGATGCGGAACAGCCCGTTATAGAGCGACACAACCGCCTCATAGAACCCGGCCAGTTCATCCCATTGACGGGTTTCATAAGCTTCCGGAAGCGCGGCAATTCTCGCCTCGATAAGGGGCCGTAATGTCGGCAGTTCGGCGGTATTGTCCAGCATGACAACCACCCGTTCCACGGCCGAAGTATCCATAACAGTTTGCACAAGATCGCTTGGTACTTTGGCAAAGACGCTGTCATATTCGGTTGAACCGGTGCGCACGATGCCAACGATTTCGAAATCAACCGCGTTCAACATCCCATCCAGAGAGGTTGTCATAACGGTGACCCAATCGCCGATCTTGGCCCCCAACCCCTTGGCAAGCTCATCGCCAATCACACCGACTTGGGTGTCTCCGGGCAAGAGATTGCGGCCTTTCACCACGATTTCGAAATCCGCGAAATCCATTTCGCGCAACGGATCTACACCCGTGACCGACATATTGACCGAGGCCTGCCCGGTTGTGCCAATCCCGGAAAAGCTGACGCGATGGGTGACGGTCGAGATGCCTTCGATGTCTTCCAGCGCGGTTTCGAGCGCCCCTACGTCATGGATCATAACCGACGCCGGATCGGAAACATGTTTTTCCCAATAGCCATCCGCATAGATTTGCATATGGCCAAGCTGGGTACGGATGGTGGTTTCGCGCAGCCCTTCAAAGGTAAAGTTAATGAAGGCCCCAAAACAGGTCAGCGCACAGCAGCCCACCGCAATCGACAGGATGGTGATCGTGGATCGGCGCGCATTGCGAAAGATGTTCAGAGCCGCGATGTAAAAGAGGTCAAGCATGGTGGGCCACCTCGTTTAGGCTAGGGACAATCTGCATGTGCAATTTACCTTCGCTAAGTGAAATGACCTGACGGGCATGGTCGACAACCAGATTGTCATGGGTGGCACAGAGAAAGCTGACCCCGTGATGGGCGTTCAACTCGCTCATCAGGTCCAACACGCCTTGGGCCGTCTTGCGATCCAGATTGGCGGTGGGTTCATCCGCCAGGATGATCCGCGGGTTGCAGACAAGCGCACGGGCAATGGCAACACGCTGTCGTTGACCGCCAGAAAGCTTGCCCGGTAGTTTGTCAGCATGTTCGGTCAAACCGACCAAAGCCAGCTTTTCGCGCGCAATGCGCATTCGGTCACGGCGCTTAACCCCTTGAAAATACAACGGCCAAGCGACGTTTTCCGCCGCCGTAAGGACCGGCAGCAAATGGAAACTTTGAAACACAAAGCCGATGGTGTCATTGCGGAACTTGGCCAATTGGCGTTCGTTCAATGTCGCGATCTCGGTACCGGCAATGGTGATGGTCCCGCTATCGGGACGGTCCAACGCCCCGATCATGTTCAAAAGCGTGGATTTACCCGACCCGGACGGGCCGCAAATCACCGCAAAGGCGCTGTCGGGAATATCCAGATCGGCCTGGTCCAGCACCGTCAGCGAATAGGCATCGCTGGCATAGGTACGGCTCACCGATCTAAGCGAAATCTGACCCATGATCAGGACCCCGCCAATTTGCGCGCGGCGGCAGCTTTGCTTGCCCAATCACCCTGATCAGCGGCCTGTTCACCCAGCATATCGTAAATCCCAGCCATATGCGGTGCCATGGATGGCGCCTGTGCGGCGCTGAATATCTTGTCGAGCACGAGCCCATCTTCTACGGCGGTTTCCGAGCGCCCAAACATCGCCGGAAGGTTGCCCGCAACATTGGCGCGGATCAGCCGGATGACAAAATCATCTGGTGCCATCGAGACCGCTTGATCAAGGAAACGCAGCCCACGATTGGTGAACCTCACCTTGTCGGTGACTGACCGACTATCGCGCGCGGTGATCGCATAGCTGGACCCCAAATAGGCCACCGCCATGGCATTGGCTGGCTCGGCTTTCATCAGGTCAAGAAAGGCCTCAACCGCCTGTGATGTAGCCTTGCTGTCACCGGCACGGCCGGCATCATGTAGTGCAATAGCGCTTTCTAATGCGGTTTGCGCCGCAAATACCGGGGTGGCAGTCAAAACCGCCACGGCCACCACCGGCGCATAGGCGGCAAAGGAGGCAAGGCAAAGCGCGCGCGAGAATGTGGAGATCTTACTCATATCAGTCTTCCTTTGGGGCTGTGGCGAGATTCATGTCACCGGTGGCGACAAGGCCGTTTTCGGTTGAAATGCGGGCTTTGACCTTGGTCATTTGGCCCATGCGTTTGACCAGCCGAACCTCAAGGCGAAGCTGATCGCCGGGTTGAACGGTGCCGGAAAATTTCATGTTGAAACCAACACAGAAGAACCGAGTGTTGGAGGCATCCGGCGCATCGCCGACCTCATCCCCTGTCGGCCCCATAAAGGCCGAGGCCTGAAGCGCCGCTTCGGTGATCAGCGCGCCGGGCATGATAGGATAATCGGGGAAATGGCCCTGAAAATAGGGCTCATTGATCGACACATTCTTGATCGCCACGGCAAAGCCCGGTCCGCTGTCTTCGATCTTGTCAATCATCAGAAACGGGTAGCGATGCGGCAAGCGGGCCATGATGGCCTGAATGTCATAGGAGGTGGTTACCATGTCTTTCATGTCATCAATTCCTTGGGTTAGGCCAGTTCCAAAAGGACCGAGCAGTTAGAGCCGCCAAATCCCAGCGTATTGGACAGCACCAGTGAGGGCGCGCCATTGCGGGCTTTGGGTGCACAGGACAGCGGGTTATTGGCTTCGGCCTCGCGGAAATTCACCGTGGGCGGGATAATGTTTTTCGCTCGGGCGGCCATGGCTGCGACGGCGTTCATCGTGCCCGCCGCCCCCAGAGTGTGGCCGACCATGGATTTGATCGAAGCGGCCGGCACTTCGGCGGCACGATCCCCCAAAACACCATGCAGGGCTTTGGCCTCAATCGCATCATTGTGCAGGGTCCCGGTCCCATGGGCACAGACAAAATCCACCTGGCCACTGCTCGCACCGCCCATATCCAACGCTTTTCGCATGGCGGCCATTGGGCCCTGGGCGGTGACGTCCGGCGCGGTCATGTGATGGGCGTCGGATGACAATCCATAGCCTCGCAGCTTGGCCATCACGGGGGCCCCCCGTTTGGCGGCGAAATCTTCGGCCTCGACAATCATCAGCGCACTGCCTTCGCCAAGAACCAGCCCCTGACGATCCTTGTCAAAGGGGCGGCACAGGTCGGGCGACACGTTGCGCATCACCGAAAACCCAGCGGCAGAGACTTCGGACATCGGATCAAACCCAGCGACCAAAACCACATCGGCCTTGCCCGCACGGATTAAATCCTGCGCCGTGGCCAGCGCCAGATTGGACGAGGTGCACGCCGTCGAATACACGAGGTTCGGACCCATAAACCCGGTTTCGATGCAGAGCCGGTACCCCGGCGAATGCAGGGAATAATCCCGCAGGGTGCTCGGGCGACGTTTGCCTGCCCGCTGACCACGGTAGTAACCCATCCCGGTGCGCGCCCCGCCAAGCGTTGACCCCGACAGGACTGCACCGCGCCGTGGATTGACGGCGGCAGGGTCCAGTTGGGCCATTTCCATCGCTTGATCAAAAGCAGCCAAAGTCAGGGCAGAACTGCGGTCCATGCGCTTGTCACCGCGTGCGATGCGAATGGCCTCGGCGTCAAAACCTTTGGCCTCACAAGCACGCGGGTTGCGCAACCCGTCGGCAGGAAAACTTGAGATGTCGCCAAGGCCACTTTCGGCCCGGACCATTGCATCACCGAAGCTATTGAAATCATTGGCGATGGCATTGATGACACCGCATCCGGTGACAACTGCGCCGCGATTGGACATATGCGGGATCATGCTGCGACCTCTTGCATTTGGGGTTTGTGCGCGTTGATGGCGCGATCCATCAGCGCGGGAACGCCGGTGCTGGCGGGTTTCAGAGCGGCGTTGAACCGAAGCATCAAGCCGGTCAAAACCTTGCCCGGACCAACCTCGATCAAGCTGGTGGGGGATTGAACGGCGATCTGGGCCATCACTGCGGTCCAGTTTACCTGACCGGTCATGTGGGTGAGCAAGTCATCCATAACCTCCTGCGGATTGGTCATTGTCGCGCCGTCTTTGTTAGACAGGACCGGGCAAGCGGGCGTGGAGAACGTCGTATCCTTGATCCGTTCGGCAAAGGCCCGAGCCTCGTTCGCCAAAAGCGGGGAGTGGAATGCGCCCGACACATTCAATCCCACCCATTTGCCGCCCTTTTCGGTCAAAGCGGCGCGCGCCGGTTCAAGGTCATCAACGGCACCCGACACAACAATCTGGTCAGGCAAGTTCAGATTTGCGGGCCAGACTTTCAGCCCGGCATCTTTCAGGGTGGTTGCAACGACATCTGCGGCCAACCCCTGAACAACGCCCATACCACCCGCTACTCGTTCGCCGGAAAACAACATCAGCTGACCACGTTCGACCACCAATTGCGTGGCATCCTCAAGCGACAACGCCCCCGAGGCCGCAAGGGCCGAGACATGCCCCAACGAATGCCCGGCAACAAATGCGGGGCTGAGCCCCTCTTCGCGCAGGCAAGCGGCGATGGCGCTGGACATGGCAAATATCGCCAATTGCGCCCGATCCGTTCGTTTCAACTCCTGGTCGGCCATTTTGGTGGTGAACGCACGCACCGGTTTGCCCGAGATATCCTCGATCGTATCCAGCACGGTTTCAAACGTGCCACGGCCGATGAATTTGGCGGCCATGCGGGCCGATTGGGCCCCTTGGCCCGGAAAAATCCAACCTGTTTGGGTCATGCGGCCACTCCTTTGATTAGGGTTGCACCAAATTGGCCGTTTAGGCCGATGGCGTTGCAAAGTACGGTGTCGATCTGTGCTGCATTGCCCTGCACCGAAGCCGGGGCGGCGTTGCGGGTTATGGCTTCTACAGCCAGCGCAATTTCCACCAGTGCGGCGGTGCCCATGGCAAAACCGGTGGAGCGTTTGGAACTGCCCTGTGCCGGGTTTTGATCGCCAAACACCGTGGCGATGGCTGCGCCCTCCAACTGGTTTTCAACTTTGGTGGCGGCAGACCCCGTTAGGATCATGTCGATGCTGGTCGCATCGGATTGCGCGTCCTCAAGTGCTGTTTCGATGGCGGCCACCAAACCGCGCCCATCTTTGGCCGGGCGCCCCAAAGCTGCGGCGTCATTGGCAAGGCCAACCCCCGCCAATTCGGCCAATACTGTTGCGCCACGGGCCTCGGCATGGTTGCGGCTTTCCAAGATCAGCGCCACAGCGCCCTCGCCGGCAACCGCGCCATCGGTCAAACCGCCCTGCCCGTCATAATCCGCGTGCCATTTCAGATCGCGTAGACCTTTCTGGATCGCGTCGCACATTTCATCGGAACAGAGCGCAATCACGGTTTCGATCCCCGGCTGAGCGAGCATCATCTGCGCCTGAAACAGCACGGCCGTGCCGGAACAGCCCGCCGCTGGAACCACCTGAATAGGACCGGCAAAGCCGAAATGGATGCTAACCAACGATGCAGGCGCATTAAACACGCTTTCCTGAAACACCCGCGGTTTGACGCCAGAGGGGCCGGTATCAATCAGATCGTCATAGATCTGCTGCGTCGCAGCCCCCGGCCCGTTCGACGTGCCAAACACAATCCCGACACCGCCGTTTTTCGCGCCGCGTTCTGGAAGGATACCGGCTTGGCTCACCGCCAGATGGGTTGCCGCGACCGCGTATTGGGACACCAAAGGCGCGCGGGACAATTGCCCTGATTTCAACATGCGGCGCAGGTCGATCTTTTGCGCCTCGGCGGCAGGCAAGCCATTTTCGTAGCGCGAACAAGGGACAAAGTTAGCAGTCCCCGCTGTTTGGGCATCCCAAAGCGCATCAAGCCCTGTGCCCCATGGGCCAACCAGACCAAGCCCGGTAATGGCAATTGTATTGTCGGTGGTCATTATCCGAACTCCTTCTGGAAAGCGGTCAGTTTCTGCTGATAGGTGGCAGCCAATTCCGGTTTGCCTTGTGCGCGCAGCACTTCGGCGTAGGCGCTATAGAAATCCCCACGCCATTTCTTTGACCGCAACACATCCGCATGTTTCGGGTTTAGCTCTGGATTGGCGTCCCACTTGGCCAATTGGTTGAAATCGGACAGTGCTAAATCATGATCCGCCAAGACGCCGGGCATATTGATCACCGTGGCGGCGCGGATGAGCCGGGCGACCGGATCGGTTGGGTCGATCGCAACAGCTTCGGACAAAAGCGCTTCGGCCCGTTCGACATGATAGATCCGCACAAACCCTGGTCCGGGCAGCGCCTGCCAGGCACCTTTGAGCGGAAAGTCCCGCGCCATGAGCGAATGCGCTGATCCAAGGTAGGCCGTTGCCGAAGGAAAGCTTGGCATGTCAATCCGGGCCTGCTCCAGTTGGCTGATCGCCTCACGGGCCCACTTTGGATCATGGGTCAATTGCGCAATATCATAGGCGGCTTTGCCTGCTGTGAAGGGGTCACCAAACTTGCCACGTTCGTCAGACCACAGCGCGCTGGCTTGGGTCAGACGTGGCTGTTCGGCAGCGATGGCAGTGATGCGCGGGGTGCCGTCAGGGTCGGCAACCGGGCTGCATCCGGTGACCGTCAGGCCGTAAACCACCGCCAAAACGCCCATGCTGATCCAAGTCCGAGAGGTCATTTTTAATACGCGTCCTATAGTCCAAGGTTTGGTTGATGTTGGGTTATTCAGCTGCATGAGCCACCTCATGAGCATAGGGTTGGGGTTTGGGATCGAGCGGGCGCAGGTGGAAAATCTCCTGCACAGCCAGCAACTTAAAGAACCGTTCAATGACGTAGTCATTCAGCATGTCGCGCACTTCGCTGCCCGTCGTGCTTTGCTGATCCAACCGCACCATCCGCGCCAGATCCATCGCCAAGGGTTGGGCCGAAAGACCATAGCCAGTCGAGCTATCTTCGCAGGAATAGGGGGTCTCGGTGATCGGTGAGAAACCGATCTTGGAATACAATTTGATCTGCCAAGTGAAGCTATCATTCAGGATCGTGTGAACCCGTCGTTCGGCGGCGGCCTCTATCACGCATTTGAACAGACCAGTCAGCAACCCGCGCTCAAGACGGTACCGTTGCAGAATGCCCAGCCGCCCCATTTCGACGACACCACCGCGTTTGCGGTATTCATCGGCGCTGAAATGTGCCTCATGTTCGACAGGAAGGCCAAGGGTCTTGTGATCCAGGAACATGCAAATCCCACCCACCGCCTTGTCGCCATCAAACACCAGAAACGGCATGGAATGACCGTCGCGTTTCGCATCCGAAGCGCGGTGCTCGGCTTCGATCTGGGCCTTGTCGATCTTGCGACGAGGACCAGCCGCGCGTTGCAGATCAGCCCGGTAAGCTTCGGCAATCGTGGCATAGAAAAGGTCGTGATCCTGTTCGGTTTGCACCTGACGAAAGGTGAATTTTCCGGAGGTGTGAACCTTTTGACGGCCATGAGTCGGGCCCATGCTGACAAAGTTCAACACCAGAGTACCCACCGCACCCAGGATCATCAGACCCATTGGCATAATCAAAAAGGCAATATTGGGCATCAGCAAGAGCGCCGCAAAGCCCGCAAGCACATGTAGGCTGCCCCACATGACTGACATAGAGCTATGCAGCGGCGCATAGCCGACACCCCGGCTATAAACCTTGGTGAAAGGACGTTTTGCCAGCAAAAGCCCCCAGACCAAAGCCGCCAAGAGAAAGTAAACGGCGGGTGCAGCATAGGCCGACCAGGCGATATCGGGCGCATAAAGACGCGCGCCCGATAAGATGGCGTAAAAGCCAGTCATCAAAGCCGTCACCGGGGACAGAACCCCATGGCGGCGCTCCAACCCGAATAGCATGGCATACAGGCCCAACGATACGAAGGGTGCCAGCTCCATCGGAGCGAAATACAGGCTCATCAGAGCCAGCACCATAACGGCGAGGCCAATCAACATCAGCCGTGTGGCGGCCCGTAGAAACGGGCCGTCATGTAATGTGGTATCGTCGGAAACCTGTGCCATGGTTATGCAGCCTGACCCAATGCGTTGGTGACCGATTTGGACAAAAAGGCCGGGGCCGACACGGTTTCAGCCACCCCGAGAGAACTGCCCAAAACCAGACCGGGCACCGCCAGATCGGCGTCGATATAGGCCAGCGCCACAGTCTTCCCCAGCGTGGCTGAGGCATAGGCCGAGCGGATTTCGCCAACGTTTTCACCGTCAACATCCAGCGCCCCGGTGGCGGCATCGCCGTCAAGCACCATCAAGACACAGCTACGGCCGTTGTCGTCACGCCGCGCATTCAGAGCCTCGGCCCCGCGCAATGTGTCCTTTTGGAAGTCGATCATCCATTGCAGACCCGCATCAAAGACAGAGGCCTCTGCGGTGATGTCCCGCGCCCGGTTCAGGATCCGCATTTCCGCCATCATGACCGGAAAGGCGCTTTGATCGGTGATGATGTCCTGTCCGCCTTCTGCGGTCAGGGCGGCGACGGTGTCGGGCTTGGCCTCGGCGGCACCAAACAGGTGCAATTCATATTCACCAAAGAAACCGATCCGCGCCGCCAACACGCCCGAAGGCAATTCAAACGCGTTCAGGAAAGCGATTGCAGGGATATCATCGCCAAACGCCGCTTCGGCCATGGCTTCGGCTTCGGGGCCGGTCAGAACCATATGGAATTGCGTGTCACTTTGATCGGTAACAGTGACGTCAAAACTGTCGGCCAACCCGGTTAGAACCGCAGCCACGGGTGCCGCCTCTTCTGGCTCGGCAACAACAAGAAAGCCGGTTTCAGTAGCGATAAGCCACAAAATGGCCTCGACACCACCTTCGATCGTCGGGATCAGCGTGTTCATGGCTTTGCCTTCGAACAGGTCGAGAACATTGCCACCGACGATGCTATCCAATGCGTCAACGGCATCCGCGCCGCTAACATCGAAACGCACCCAGTTTTCCAGATCAATCAAACCGGCCCGATTGCGGATTTTTTCATACGATATAGACATTTACGCCACCTCTTCTTTCAATTCACCACCCGAGATCACAAGATCGACGATGGAGTTGATGGAACGGATTTCCTTCATGTGTTCGTCTTCGACACGCAGGCCGAATTCGCTTTCAATCGCGACAACGATTTCCAGCGCATCAACGCTGTCCAAGCCCAGACCAACGCCAAAAAGCAGGCAGTCATCAGGGATATCCGCTGGCTCCTTATCCAGCGCGAGGCAATCAATCAGCGCCTCTTTGAGTTTCAGGGTGGTTTCCTGACGCGCCGCCGCCTGGGCGCGCGCCTGTTCAAGGGTCAAGGGGGTCATACATAGCCTCCGCCAGAGATGTTGATGGTTGTGCCGTTCACGAATGTGGACAGGTCAGAGCCGAGGAAGACGCATGGGCCCGCGACTTCTTCGGGGGTGCCAACACGACCCAAGGGGATATTGGCCGTGATGGTTTTCTTTGCCGCAGCGGGCATTTTCTTGGTCAGATCGGTGTCGATCACACCGACATAAAGCGCGTTAACCAAGACGTTGAATTTGCCCAATTCCCGCGCCAGAGATTTGGTGAACCCGACCAACGCAGATTTGGACGCCGCATAGTTGCACTGGCCCGGACGCCCGGACAGGGCCGAGATCGAACTCACCTGAATGATGCGCCCGGACCGCTGTTTCATCATCTGGCGCGCTGCTTCACGGGAGCACTGATAGGTGCCACGCAGATTGACCGAAATGACCTCGTCGAAATCCTCTTCGCTCATCATCATCAGCGGTTTGTCGCGGGTAATTCCGGCATTGTTGACCAGAATGTCCAGGCTGCCGAATGTGTCCACCGCTGCGCCAACCATGGCGCGGGCGCTGGCCTCTTGATCAACCGACCCGATCGAGGTGATGACCTGTGCGCCGGTCTCTTTGACCAAGTCGACGGTTTCATCCATCGCAGCGGATGTGCGCGACGCATTCAGAACCAAATTGGCCCCCTGTTTGGCGAATTCCACCGCAACCGAGCGTCCGATCCCGCGTGAGGCTCCGGTCACCAGGGCGGTTTTTCCTTGCAGCAATTTCATGGTGTCACCTCTGCGACGGGTTTGGATTTGGCATGTTCGGCGGCTTGAAAGGCGGCCATGACATGGGGGGGGAACATGGCCGGTTGGTGTTTGATCCGGTCCATGCAGATGATTTCGGCGCTGACCGTGCAAATCTCGGTCGGGCCACGTTTGATCTTGGTGACCCAGACCGAACTGGCGGCTTTCAGCTTGCCCAGCGTCGATTGAATGGTCAGAAGATCGTCAAACAGCGCCGGGGTGTGGAACTTCATCTCGCAACTGCGCAGGGCGAGACCATAGTTCTCCTTGGCGAACAAATGCCCGACATCCAGCCCCAGATGGCGCATGATTTCATTGCGCCCGCGTTCGGCCAGTTCCAGATAGCGAGGGTGGTACACGATCCCCCCCGCATCCGTGTCGCCAAATATCACGCGATATTGGGTGATCGGAAAGGTGTTGCGTGCCACAATGGTCATGCGTCACCACCTTCCAGAACAAAGGCAAAGGCGTCGCCGATCACGTCGTACCCGGTGGCCATGGTGATGCCTTTTTCCGGCAAAAGCGCGGCGATAACGGTCATCAAAGGTCCCGAGGACGGCGCATAGCCAAAGACATCGGCCGGGCGGATCGCCGGTGGTGTTTTCGGGCCAAATGTGGCCTTCAACGCATTGGCCGTTGCGCGGTGGGTTGGGGCCAACCCCTTGTCCAGCACCACAATACGCGTGATGTTTTCGGCGCTAAGACCGGCCTGTTCCAACGCGGCTTTTTGCGCCCGGATCAAGGCTTCGCCAGATTTTTCCACCGACAAATCGACGGGGTCCTGACGGGTGGCCCAGCCTCTTAGCCGTGCGATGACATGCGCGTTGCGCGCCTCGGCTGTGCCACGCCGTTCCAACGTAATGGCCCCGCCAAACTCACCCAATGCCTCAGCTCGGCCAGCGCGAGGCGTGTCAGGGTGCGCCACAACGCCGGTTCGGTGATAGATACGTTCCAGCCGTTCCGTCATCTCATCTCCGGCAACCACGGCGACACGATCTTGACGGTTCACCGCAGCAAGATCCGCCGCGTAAGCCAGAGCTGCCGCAGATCCGCACACAGTCGTTGTATAGCCCTTGATCTGATAGGCCAGTGACGTCGCGCCACCGGTCGCATTCATGGTGATCATCGGAAAATAGTGGGCGTTGGCCAAAGCCGGGTCGCCCTGAAACACCGATTCCATGAACTTTTCGGTTGGTTTCTGCGCCCCAAACACTGCGCCGCCAATGAGACCAGAGCGCTGATTTTCCGCAAAGATGTCAGCATCATCCCCCATGGCCTCTTTCAAAGCGACCAGCGCATGTTTGGTGGTGGGCGACGTGCGCGCAAAAGGTTTGAGATCCGGAGTTTTAAATTTCAGGGGCCCCACTTTGGCCGTGGCAAAGCCGCTGGCACCGATCTCGGCAATCGGTTCATTGGTCAGCATGGTTTTTTCAAACACGTCCCGTCCCAGACCGGCCGCGCTACAGGCCCCCGCCCCGGTGATGACGATCTCATCCAAGTTTGACGCAGGTAAAAGGCTTTCGGCGGCCTCGTGCCCGACACGCACCAGAAGCGACGAGTTATTGCCACCAAAACCGAAATTGTTCACCAGCAAGGTCGTATCAGGACCGGCCGTGCTATCTGCCTTGGCAAAGTTCAGCGCTTCAACGCCCTCGCGTAGGGTTTCAATGCGCAAATTGGCCGGGGCTTTGCCATGTTTGGCCATAAGGATTGAGGAAATCGTCTCAATCACGCCAGACGCGCCCAGGGTGTGGCCGTAGTAGCCTTTGGTCGAGCTGACAGGCACGCTGTCGCCGAACAGTTTGGCAATGGCGCGGCTTTCGGCACCATCGTTCGCTTCCGTTCCGGTGCCATGCGCATTGACATAGCCAATTTCTGCAGCCTCAACCGCTGCGTCTTTCAGCGCGGCAACAATGGCATTGGCGGCCCCGGCCCCGTCTTGATCGGGCGCGGTGGCGTGATGAGCATCACCGGACAGACCATAGCCAAGAATACGGCCGTGATCTTCGGCACCCGCCACGTCGGCGCGGGTTAAAATGACGATCCCCGCCCCCTCACCAATCGACAAACCGATGTCTTGCCCAAAAGGTGCGGATTTTTCGGCGGCCAGAGCACGCAAAGCATTGAACCCCGCCATGACCGACAAGGACACCGTGTCGGCACCGCCTGCAATCACAACATCCGCCTCGCCTTTGCGGATCATATCCGCCCCGACACCAATGGCGGAGTTTGAGCTCGCACAGGCCGACGAGATTGTCAGAACCCGCCCCCGCGCCCCGGACATGCGTTTGATCACGGCGGTACAATGTGACACCAGAGTCGCCGAAATCACCTTGGGATCCATGGTGTCGATAGCATCATCAATCACGCCGCGGGCGACGTCTTCGGTACGCACAAGACCCGAATGAGACGAGCCAAGACATACGCCGATCCGACCCGGATCAATGTCGTCAAGATTGACGCCGGACTGTTCCAAAGCCTCGCGATAGGCGGCGATGGTAAAGAGAGTGGCGCGGTCCATCCACTCCGCTTCGCCCGTCTCAAGGTTGACATCGACGTCCTTGCCAAAGGCTGATGCCTGATCGGACAAAAAGCGCGAGGCGTCAAAGCTGGTGATCGTTGCGATACTGTCACGCTGGTCAAGCAGCGCGGTTTCAAGTTGGGCACAATTGGTGCCAAGTGGGCAATAGACACCCATGCCACGCACCACAGGCGCAGCCTCGTTAGCAGTAGAAATATGTTTCATGATAACCCTTTAGCGAAGGAACCCGCCGTCAATCCGTTGGATGACGCCATTCAGGTAGGACGAGTTGGAGGACCCAAGGAACCAGGCCGCATCGGCCACTTCATACGGTTCCCCCATGCGCGGTGACGCCGAGGCCGACAGCACATGTTCGTACATTTTCGGCTCAAGGATCTCGACCATCTCGGTACGGATAAAACCCGGAGCCAACGCGTTGACACGCACACCTTGCGCGCCCAATTCACGGGCCAGCAACCGCGTGGCCCCCATCAGTCCGCCTTTGGTGGTGGAATAGGGCACTTGCCCCTCTTTCCCAGTGACACCGGCCATAGACGCCATCATCACCACTTCACCGCCACGCCCGGCTTTGGCCGAGGCAATCAGTTCCTCTTTGGCGGCGATGGTTAGCAACATCGGAGCAACCAAATTGCACTGAATGAGATTGGCGTATTCTTCGGGGTTCATGGCGGCAAAGGCACCGTCATAGGCACCGCCGGCATTGTTGATAAGCGTATCAATCCCGCCAAAACGGTCCTTGGCCGCGGCCACAACTCGGGCACAGGCATCTGCATCAGAGAGGTCCGCCTGCAACATCAGAACCTCGGTGCCCTTTGCCTCCAGCTCGGCCTGTGTGTCATCCGCCGCTTGCTGGTTTGACCGATAGACGATCACCAAACGGCACCCTTCATCGGCGTATTTTTGGGCGATAGCGCGGCCAATACCGCGGGTCGCACCGGTGATCAGAGCAACTTTGGAGCTATTGATCATGCCGCCATCTCCATCACGCCTTTGCCAAGGCAAAGCAGGCCACCGTTCAACGGCAACGACCCTTTCACAGCCTGCGCACAGAAATCGGCATATTCGCGGGTCTCATTGGGCGAAAAGCGCATCGTATAAACCTTGAGTTGGTCACGCTGACTGCGCCACGTTTTGGGGTCGACAGTTTCCTTTGATGGTTGCGACAGGATCGCGTTATATTTGATCCCCATGCGGCCATATTCTTTGGCTAGGGATTTGAGCGCAGAAACACGCAACTGGTTGGCCATCGGGCTTTCTGGCAGACCAACGAGGCGCGCGGCAACATCGTCAATGCCCAAAAACAGCACATGGCCGGTTTTGGCGGTCATCATGGCCTGAGTGGCCAGACGGCAATCGGACAGGAAATTCATCGCATCCGCGTGAATGGCCTGACCAAATGCCAGCGCCTTGGCCGGATCATCAAACCCGTCGCGTAAGGCAAGCGCCTCACAGCGCTCTGGCGGAGTGAGAACCAGAGCGCGCGGGGTGCCATTGGCCTTGATGGCTTCGGCCAAACCACCGCTGCTGGCAGAGACATCAAAGATGTCGTCCCCTTGGGCTGCGCAGGCATCTGCCACGCTTCGAGCCAGGGGATGGTTGAGGTTTTCAAAAAAGATCATTCACTGTTGTCCCGTGATGGAAGTGTGGCAAAGCGGCGGTTACGCGGCGGCGGTTTCTTCAAGATGCTGCGTGACGGTGGTGGCCAATTGGCGCACGGTCGATGCATTGTTTTCGATGAAATCGCTGTCGATTTCCGGGAATGTGACCCCGAATTCGCGCTGAACACCGGCCAAAACTTCGAGCGCATCTACCGAATCCAGATCCAGGCCGGTTTCTTCAAACAGCATGGTGTCCAGCTCGATTTCGTCCAATTCGATGCCCAGTTCTTCGAGTTCAAGACCTTCGAAAATCACGACATTGCGGATTTTTTCGGCTGTCTCTGGAGCAAAAACAGAAGTGTTCATGGAGTGGTTTCCTTATGATGAGATGAGGTCAGAGGAGAGGGAGGAGGAGGCGACAGGCACGTCGTCGAGTTCAAGTTTCGCGCGTGCCAATCGTTTTCCGTCACGCAGCAGCGTGGCAGAATAGCGGTTCGAGGCGATCTGCTTGAGCCTAAGCTCGGCCGTATCGCCCGGAAGAAGCGGGGATTTAAAAACAAGATCGGTCAGGCGTCGCAGGCCCATGCCGGGGCGGTTGCAGCACGCAGCCTGCAACATCATTTCCGCAATCAGCACCCCCGGCGTCAGCGGCGCATCAGGGAAGTGGCCCGCATAAACCGGGCAATCCCGGCGCATGAAAACGCCCATAGAAATCTGGTCGCCATCCCAGACATAGCTGGTGATGTCATAGATCGGTGCATCTTCGGGCACAGGAACATGGATCGGTTTGCGGTTTGCTTCGCCGGGGGACAGGTGCACAAAGCCCGCCATTTGGGCACAGACCAACCCGTCGCAATTGAGAAAATGGGCTTTAAAATCGTGAAACGCTCCTCGGGTGCCGGTATGGCGCAGCTCGACGCTTTCGAGGCTTTCGGCCATAAAGTCCCAGGCGAATTCACTGATCCCAGCCAGCACGCCGCTGGCCCCCTTGTCACCCAAACGGGTGCGGATCAGCACCCCCATAACCTGCGCGGCGTATTCCACTGGCAAGACGCTTAGCTCTGGGCAGGCCGCCCATTTTGTGGCGGGTGGATTGGCCGGAACCGGAGCCATCGCACGCGTTTCCGAGGTTAGATAAACGGTTTCAACAAACCGAAACGGCGGCTTGTGGCGCAGGATGTCAACGGCATTTATCGTCTGCATTGCGTCGTTCCTCATCTGTGTTGTCGGCTGGTCCGAACAACGTTAGGTGGTGAAGACGTTTTAAAAAAAATCAGCGAATTTCGTTATCCGCCCGAATGGTGGTGCCACTTGGGGCACGTACAATTGTGGGTATCGAATGGCGATCCGGCACAAGCATCGCGCAAGGGTCATGTCGTGACCTAAACCTGATTGCAGGGGGCGCACCGGCCAATCAGACGTGCATCGCTAAGAATCTCGGTTTGCCCGATGGATGATTCAGAGCAAAACCGCCCGACGGTCGGTTTGGTTGTGAGTGCCAAAATTGGGCCACTGTCTTTGGGCCTGCGCAAAGCGGCTCTGCCCGTCTCCGGGGTTCAGAGCAGAAATGACCAAGACGCGCGCCGTCACCAAGTTGTAACGCCCGTTTTCAAAGCGCCAATAACCAGTGGTCGGATCGAAAAGATTGTAGCCGAGGTTCGGGGAATGCTGGGGCCGCGGACCTTTGTCCTGGGGTTCAAAAACGGCCAGTGCCTTGCGGCGCTGACCGACCTGCCCGCTAGAGCGTGAACGCCGCTCTGAAGGCTTCTAGGGCGGCGACTTCATCGCCCTGTGCAAAGGCTTCCATGCCAACTGGGCCGGAATACCCCAGTTTCGCCAAAGCATGGGCCACACCTGCATAGTTGATTTCGCCGGTTCCCGGCTCACATCGTCCCGGATTGTCAGCGACCTGAACCTCACCGATCCAAGGAAGGCATTTTTCGCACCAGCGGATAAGATCGCCCTCACCGATTTGGGTGTGGTACAGGTCAAGGTTGATCCGAAGTTGCGGCCGGTCAATTGATGACACAAGCGCTAAGACGTCTTGGGTCGATCCAAACGGGCACCCCGGATGGTCGATCAAGTTGAGGTTTTCCAGCGTAAAGACAACGCCTTCCTCTTCAGCGAGATCGCACATGCGAGTCAGCGTGTCGCGGGCCTTCAACCACATGGCACCGGGCATCACATCGTGTTGCCAGATGGGAATGCCCCCGTCGCCAAGGCCGGTGCCGTGCAGGTTCAGCCGGTCGACACCGAGCCGCTTGCCGATCTGCACAGTCTCCCGCGCCGATTTTAGCAGCAACTCGGCACCATCCGAATCCGCCAAACGACCTTCAAGATAGCCGTTCATAATGGTGAAATTCGCACCGGTTTTCTCAAGCGCATCAATATCCCATTCCGGCCAATTCCAAAGGCCAACGCCAAACCCCATCTCATGAAGTTTTGTCGCGCGCCACGCAATCGGCTTCTCCTGCCAGAGCATTTCGGCACAGGCAGCGAGCTGAAAGGGAGATGTCATATCAAGCGTCCCGCTTCATAATCCATTCCACCGGAGGCGCCGCGACAAAGCGCCATTTGCGCAGGGGGCCGGCCATGACATTGAGGTAGTACATCTCAAAACCATGCGGCGCACCGCACGGGTGGTGCCCACGCGGCACCAACACAACCTCGCCATCACTCACGGCCATGGTTTCATCCAGCTGCCTATCGTCGGTATAGACCCGCTGAATACCGAATCCATCGGCCGGGTTCAGACGGTGGTAATAGGTTTCTTCAAGATAGGTGATGCGCGGGAAATCATCTTCGTCATGGCGGTGGCTTGGATAAGACGACCAATGGCCCGCAGGTGTGAACACCTCGGTGACAAGAAGCGAGTCACAGAAGTCCTCGTTTTCCATTGCGATGTTGTTGATGTGGCGCGTGTTTGTCCCTTTGCCGCGCTCGGTCAGGGTGATGCCATCGGGGCCAATGCGCCGCGCTTCGTGACCGCCTATGCCCGGCGCGGAACAGACCGCAACCACACAATCGGTTTCTGCGACGGCCTCCCAGTTGGTGCCATTTGGCAGGTAAAGACAATGGGGCGGGGTCTTTTCAAAGACATTCATCCGCTCCCCCAAGACCCCCCAATCCTGGCCAGCTCCGCTGATCTTGGCTTTGCCCTCTACCATCACCAAAATAACCTCGCGGTCGCCGGTGATCTCGGCGGCGGTATCGCCCGCTTTCAGCCGATAAAGCGAAAAGCCAACATAGCGCCACCCGGCGCTTTCCGGTGTGATCTCGTGGACTTTACCGCGCGTACCAAAGGGTTTTCTGAGAAGGTCAGGCATGGTGTTTACCTTTCAATTGTAAGGCCGGAGAGGCCACAGATTTGTGTGATGTGATCAAAACCGAGCTTGGAATACTCATAAGGCGGGGCCTTGGCCGGATCTTGTTCCGCTTCGACAACAATCCACCCGTCGTAATCCATTGCCTTCAGCTTGTCGGTGATGGCTTGGAAATCAATACAGCCTGCCGGATCTCCGGGCACAGAATAGACCCCGGCGGCAACCCCATCGAGGAAACTCTTGTCCTCGGCCTTGACCCAATCCAGAACCGGCTGACGGACGTCCTTGAAGTGAACATGGTGTACACGGTGGCCCCATTTGTCCAACACAGCCACCGGATCGGCCCCGGCAAAATGCAAGTGCCCAGTGTCATACAAAAGCGTCAGATCCTCCGTGGACCCCTCCATAAGCCAATCTATGTCTTCGGCATCCTGCACCATAGCGCCCATGTGATGGTGATAACTTAGGTCAACACCTTCACCGCGCGCCCATTTGGCCAGCTCCGAAAGCTTCGCAGCATAGGCCATGACCTCATCACGGGTCATCTTGGGGCGTTGGCTGACGGGTTGGGCAATATTGCCCTGAATGGTGTTAGAGCATTCCGCATAGACGATGCAGGGCGCTTTCAGAGCGGCGAACTGCTGCACCTGCTGGCGAATGGCGTCCTGTTCTTCTTGGACCGTGGTCACCAAAAGGTTTCCTGAACACCAGCCACCGCAAAGCGACACGCCATAACGGTCAAGATAGGCCCGAAGGCCTTCTGTGTCCGCAGGCATCCGGCGACCGCGTTCCACGCCCGAATAGCCAATCTTCGCGGCATCTTCCATCGCGCCTTCGGTGGTGTAATCCTTTGTCAGCTCAGGCAGGTCGTCGTTCTGCCACGCAATCAAAGAAATACCTATTTTCACGGCCATCAGTCAGCCCTCTGCAGTTTCTTGTTGGTTTCATACTTGGCGCGCGCCGCCATCACTTCGTCGCGTTCACTGACTTCTGGAACGCCGACATCCCACCATGTACCACCCGGTTCCGTGCTGGGATACGGGTCTGTATCAATAACGATCACATAGGGGCCCTTGGCCTCTGCGCGTTTGGCCAGCGCCGCTTCCAGGGCGTCAATCGACCCCACCTTTAGGCTGGTTGCGCCCATCGCCTCTGCGTGTTTGGCAAAGTCGATATTCGAATTTTGGCCACCGATTGAATGATCCAGGAGGTTGTTAAACTCTGCCCCGCCACACCCCATCTGCAGACGGTTGATGCAACCGTAGCCGCGGTTGTCGGTCACCACAATGGTAAAGGGAATCCCCATCATCGCCGCGGTGGCCATCTCTGAGTTGGCCATCATATAGGTGCCATCTCCGGTGAAACAGATCACGTCGCGATCCGGCTGGGCCATCTTGATACCCATGGCACCGGCGATCTCATAGCCCATACAGGAAAAGCCATATTCCATGTGATACGAGCCAGGCTTGCCCGATTTCCATAGTTTATGAAGCTCGCCCGGCATGGTGCCAGCAGCGCACATAACCACGGTGTTTTCACCGGAACCACGTTGGACCGCGCCGATCACCTGCATATCGGTGGGCAGTTGGCTGTTGTCTTCTGGTGCCGCCGTCAGCGGATCAACCTTGGCAAACCAATCGCTTTTCAAGCCATCCGTTGCACCGGGAGAGACATAGCCATCAAGACCGTCTGTCAACTCTTTCAACCCGACCAAAGCATCCGATTGCAGGGGAACTGCCTCGTGCTTCATTGCGTCATAGGCCGCAACATTAAGCGAAATGAGCCGCCGGTTGGGATTGGCAAAAAGCCCCCATGACCCGGTGGTGAAATCCTGAAACCGGGTTCCGACGCCAATCACCACATCCGCTTCTGAACAGACCGTGTTGGCTGCTTCTCCGCCGGTCACGCCGATAGGACCGAGGTTCATAGGATGGTCCCAAGGCAGCGCCGACTTGCCTGCCTGCGTTTCGGTCACGGGAATGTTGTGCGTTTCGGCGAACCGCGCCAAAGCCTCGGTTGCCTGTGCATAATGCACCCCACCGCCGGCGACGATCACCGGGCGTTTTGCCGCGCGGATAAGGTCGGCAACCTCGGCCAGTTCTCCCTCATCGGGGCGGACCCGACGTTGACGCCAGACCTTCGGCTCGAAAAAGCTTTCGGGATAGTCAAAGGCTTCGGCCTGTACATCCTGACAGAATGCCAGACACACAGGCCCGCATTCCGCCGGGTCCGTCATAATGCGGAACGCGCGTGGCAGGGCTGTTAACAACTGCTCAGGTCGCGTAATTCGGTCAAAATAGCGTGTCACCGGCTTGAACGCATCGTTCACGGTTACCGTGCCATCTCCCCAATCTTCGACCTGTTGCAACACCGGGTCCGGACCACGGTCAGCAAAGACGTCGCCCGGTATCAACAACACCGGCAGACGGTTGACATGGGCCAGCGCCGCAGCTGTGACCATATTGGCCGCACCCGGACCAATCGAGGAGGTGACGGCCATGGCTTTGCGCCGTCCCGCCTGCTTTGCATAGGCAATAGCAGCATGGGCCATGGTTTGTTCATTGTGCCCGCGCCAGGTCGGGAATGTGTCCTTGGCGGCGTGCAATGCTTCGCCAATGCCCGCCACATTGCCATGACCAAAAATCGCCCAACAGCCTTCGATGAATCGCTCGCCGTCATCATTTCGTTGCGCCGTAATATAGCGCACCATGGCCTGCGCAGCCGTCAGCCGGATTGTCTTGCCCATTGGATCACTCCGCGTTCAGGCGGGCATTGGCCCGCGCCTTGTCCCAAATCTCACAGAGCCGAGTATAGCGTTCGGCCATCTGTACCACCGCGGCGTCATCCGCCATCTCGCTCTTAAGCCAGGCGCGCGCCGCGTCACCAAAAATCGTCCGCCCGACGGCAAACCCTTTGACCAAAGGTTGCTTGGCCGCCAGCGCAAAACTCGCCGCCAGTTCGGCCTCTGGCGCGTCGAGTCCAAGCACGACAATACCACGCGTGCGCGGATCGTTCCGCTCAATGGCCTCCACGGCGTTGTGCCAAGCCGCATCGGTCTTGAAAGGCTCGAGCTTCCACCAATCGGGGTAAACTCCAGCGTCATAAAACAACTGGATAAGGGTTGCCGATGTCTCGTCGTCGACGGGCCCGACTTTGGACGGGATAATCTCCAAAAGGAATTCAAGACCGTTGCGACGCGCCGCAGTGAACAAACGCTTGACGCGCGCCACCTGTGTCTTTGTCATCGTCTCATCATCGTCCGGGTGACAAAAGACCAAAAGCTTGACAACGTTCTCACGCGCCCATTCGCGCAGGCGCCCCAGATCGTCGCCCAGTTCCGGTTCAAACTCGATCGGACGAGAGCCCGGTAGCTCGGTCGGGCGACCGATCCAAAGACCTGTGCCGGTCGCCTTGTGGAGCGCGGATCGACCGATCCGATTGTCACAAAGAATCCCGTAACCCGGTTGCCCGTTCTGCACCTTAAGTGCGGCCTGAAGGCAGAGTTCTTTAAATGCCGCCGCCTTTTCCAAGCTATAGCCCGGCATCTCTTCCAGTTGCAGCCGGTGATCAAAGGCGAACGTCTTAACCGACGACCAGTCGCCATGCCGGTTTGTCGCCCAATGAACCTGCTCAAGCTCCACGTCATTACGAAGGTCGGCCCGCGTGATGCCACGGTCAAAGAAGAACTGCAGCTCTTCCCAGCTGGGATAGGCCGGCGTACAGCCATGGCGGCTCACCGCAAAAGCACCGCAGCCATTGGCATATTTGAGCGCCGTTGGCCAATCTTCGCCATCCAGCCACCCCTTCAGGAGACCCGACATAAAGCCATCGCCCGCCCCCAAGACATTGAAGACCTCGATTGGAAAGCCCGGTCCGGCTTCGCCTGCGTCAAGGCTGTCTGGCACGTCACCCGTAAAAGCAACTGCCCCGGCCGCGCCGCGTTTGCACACCAAAGTCGCCCCCGAAACCGCACGAACCGCGCGCAGCGCCTTGATGGTGTCGGTTGAACCACCGGCAATGTGGAATTCTTCTTCGGTTCCAACGATCAGATCAAAGAGATGCAGGGTAGATTGTAACTTGGCGGTCACCGCCTCGCTCTCAACAAATCGGCTTTCGCCATCGCCGTGACCGGCAACGCCCCAGAGGTTTGGGCGGTAATCAATATCCAGCGCCGTCTGCATCCCGGCCGCACGGGCAATCTCCAGCGCTTTGAGCGTTGCCGCCTCGACTTGCGGGTGAGACAGATGTGTACCAGTTGCCACCACGGCGCGCGCCGAACGGATGAAATCCGGGTCAATATCGTTGACCGTCAACCCCATGTCGGCACAGTTCTCACGATAGAAAATCAGCGGAAACTGCTCTTGATCGCGGATGCCCAGAAGGACAAGCGCCGTCAATCGGTCGGGGTCTGTTTTCACCCCATCTGTGCTGACGCCCTCACGCTCCAATTGCTCGCAAATGAACCGTCCCATGTGCTCGTCACCGACACCGGTGATCACCGCAGACTTGAGGCCCAGACGGGCCGTGCCACAGGCGATATTGGTCGGAGAGCCTCCGATATATTTGTCGAAAGACCCCATATCTTCCAAACGGCCGCCAATTTGCGCGCCATAAAGATCAACAGAGGATCGACCAATCGTAATGAGATCGAGGTTTGCCATAGCAGCGCCTATTTGTTTTGAGTATTTTCTTTAAGGGGCTGGCCGAATTGCGTCCGCCAGCCCCACCACCATTCACGTCGACAGGGAGGAGTTTGAATGGTGTTTGTTGTCTTAGATAGTTCCGCCCAGAGAGCCTTCCAACTGCGCGAGTTCTTGGCCCCCAGCCATGAGGTCCTGCAACTCTTCCGGGCTGATCTCACCACGTTTCGCCGTACCAAGCGTCTTGCCACGATTGAGAACGGTGAACCTGTCGCCAACCGCAAGCGCATGTCGCACGTTGTGGCTGATAAAGACCACACCCACACCTTGCGAGCGCACCTTGTCGATGGTTGCCAGCACGTTGGAGGTCTGACGCACACCAAGAGCCGAGGTTGGCTCATCAAGGATGAGCACCTTCGCCCCGAAATACACCGCGCGGGCAATCGCAACAGTCTGACGTTCGCCACCCGAAAGCGTGCCGACCGCCTGATCTGGACCGCGAAGGTTGATCCCCATCTTGCGCATTTCCGTCATGGTGATGTTGTTGGCCTCGTCCACGTCGAAACGTGTGGTCAAACCTGAGCCTTTTGTCGGCTCGCGTCCCATGAAGAAGTTGCGCGCCACAGACATCAGTGGGATCATCGCCAGATCCTGAAACACGGTGGCAATACCGGCCTCCATCGAGTCACGAGGCGTGGCAAAGCTCATCGGCTTGCCTTCGAACAGGATTTCCCCGTGCGTCGGCTGGTGAACACCAGACATAGTTTTGATGAACGTCGACTTGCCGGCACCGTTGTCGCCGAGAAGGCAGTGGCATTCACCGGGGCGAATGTCAAAGCTGACACCTGCAAGCGCGATAATATTGCCAAAGTGCTTCTGAATGTCCTTCATCTGAACAATCGGGGCGATGCTGTCGTCAACTTCACCGTGGTGGAATTTGCTGTCGTCGGTCATATCAACGCTCCCCAGTTACGCGTTTGCGAATGGCATTGTTGAACAGAACGGCGGTCAGAAGCATGCCACCCAGGAACACCTGGAACCAATCCTGATCGAAATCAGTGTACGTGAGGCCGATAACCACCATTCCAAAGATGATGCTGCCAAAGAAGGCGCCAATCGCCGAGCCGTATCCACCGGTGAGCAAGCAGCCCCCGATAACCGCGGCGATGATGGCTTCAAATTCCTTTTGGAAGCCACGACGGGCATCGGTCGAACCTGCGTCGATCACTGTGATGATGGCAACCAATGCCGCGCAGCACGCCGTGACCATGAAGAGAGAAATCTTGACCCGATTGACCGGGACACCGGAATTCGAGGCCGCCGTTGAATCGCCGCCAGCGGCGAAAATCCAGTTGCCCGCAGGTGTGCGCAACAGAATGTAGGTGGCGATCAGAGCCAGAACGATAAACCAAAGGATTTCGACGGGGATGCCGGTAACCTTGGGAGTGCCATTCTTGAAAGTTTCGACCATTCCGTGCTCTGCCAGCCAAGCGAACAGTCCTGGGAAGGCGTCACCGGAAAATAGCGGAGCAAGCCAGTCGTTTTCGGTTGCATCGCGAACACCACGAAGCTGCGTCGAGCCACCTGATGCCCATTTCAATCCAACAAGAGACAGGCCGCGCAGAATGAAGAGGAAGGCCAGTGTCACAATAAACGATGGCAGTCCTGAGCGGATCACGATCATTCCGTTGACGGCCCCGACACAGGCGGAAAATGCAAATGTAAGAGGAATTGCAACGATCAGGGGCAAGCCCCAAACCATGACGCAAGCCCCGAAAAAGAGCCCGGCAAAAGCGACCATTGACCCAATAGAGAGGTCAAACTCCCCGCCAATCATCAACATCGCGGCCCCAATGGCCAAAATGCCGAGTTGGGCAGCCGGAGTCATGAAGTTGATAATTCCAGAGGTGGTGAACATCGCGGAATCTGCGGTGATCAGAAAGAAAATCGTGACCAAGACGACGCCTGCGATAGCTCCCAACTCGGGCCTTTTCATGAGGCGCGAAATCAGGGGGTCAGCCTTGATCCGTTCATCGGTCATTGGATTTGGTGTGGTGTCGCTCATTGAGCCCTCTCCCATTTTTGTCGGAAGCGGCACCCAATAGTGCCGCTTCCCTTTCTAGGTTGCCAGGGCTTAGCGGATGCCTTGCGCGGACAGATCAATCACCTGAGCGGCCTTGTCGGCGGTGATCAGGTTTGGACCCGAAGCAACGTCACCACCCGGCATCAGGCCAAATTTACCCTGAAGCGCCATGATGGATACGGCCAGGTAACCTTGCAGGTACTGCTGCTGGTCGAGGGCAAACGCCGCATCGCCGTCAACAATTGACTGCAAGAAGCCAGCGGAGAGGTCGAACGTGGCAACGTTCACGTCGCGGCCAGATGCCTTAGCTGCGGCCACCGAAGGTTCACCGGCTGTGGACGCGCCAAGCGCCATCACCGTATCAACGCTATCGTCCGAGGCCAGCGCAGCTGCAACTTTGGACTCGATTTCGGCGGGGTCATTTGTGGTTGGCAGAACGGTTACGGTCCCACCGAAACCTTCTTCAAAACCGGCGCAACGCTGATCGAGAGAGATGTTGCCAACTTCTTGGTTCACGCACAACGCGTTGCTTCCGCCCATTTTCGCAAGCGCTTTGCCCGCTGCGACACCTGCGTCATACTCATCTTGACCCACGTGCATTGCTGTTCCCAGCTCTTTGCCCTGTGCGCCACCGGCGTTGATGGTGATGACAGGAATGCCAGCCGCAATCGCGCGCTCAACCGATGGCCCAAGCGCATCAGGGTCAGGGAACGAGATGATCAGCCCATCGGGCTCTTCATTGACAGCAGCGTCGATCAGCTGCGACATCAAAACCATGTCGAAGGCTTCTGGTGAGTTGTAGGAGACGTTCGCACCGGAATCGGCAGCCGCCTGGTCAACACCGGCCTTTACGACCGACCAAAACGCATCATTGGCCTGACCGTGGACAACAACCGAGATGTCCTGAGCCATGGCGGGCATGGCAACGGCCATTGCACCGGCAGCGATAGCGCCTTTTACAAACATTTTCATTTGGGTTTCCTCCCTTGGATTTTCTTTCATACCGGTCAAAACCGGCAGCTCCTTCACGCGATAAGATCGCGCTTTTCACATCGTCCATTCAGAACGAGTGTCCCTTTTAGGCCGCCTCCCCGCGGCCCAATTTATCAAATATTTCGAACATCTTAACTGGCTGCCCCGTTTGCACGGACCGCGTCGCCGCCTCGGCCATCGCAAGCGCGGTTACACCGTCATGCAAATTGACAGGCATGTCCGATTTCCCCTGAACAGCGTCAACAAACGCGGCCCATTCGGCTTTGTAGGCTGGCATGTAACGCTCTAGGAAAAAGTAGGTGGGTTTGGCGCTGATCACACCGGAGGTCGTGGATTTGACCACCGAGTTTTCCAGCATGTTTTGCGCCTGAAGCAGCCCGTCCGAGCCAAGCACCTCGACCCGCTGATCGTAGCCGTAAACGGCGCGGCGCGAGTTCTTGATCACTGCGATGCGTCCATCCGCATAGGTCAGCGTGACAACAGCCGTGTCAACGTCTCCAACGGCCCCAATCGCAGGATCAACAACCGATGTGCCCACGGCTGACACGGACACAGGTGCCTGCTCCATGATATAGTTTGCCATGTCGAAATCGTGGATCATCATATCCCGGAACAAGCCCCCGGAAACCTTGATGTACTCGACTGGCGGCGGTGCAGGATCAAACGATGTAATCGACAGCAATTCGGTCTTGCCAATCTCGCCCGCATCAATCGCGGATTTAAGCGTGCTAAAGCTGGGATCGAACCGGCGATTGAACCCGATCATGATGCTCGTGGCTTTGGCACCCACATTGCTTAGACAAACTGATGCGCGCTCAAGACTAAGATCGACCGGCTTTTCACACAGAACCGCCTTGCCAGCCGCCGCAGCAGCTTCGATCAGATCCGAATGCGTGTCTGTGGATGTTGCGACAAGAACCGCGTCGATCGAGTCGTCTGCGATGATCTCATCCGATGTGCAAACCGCACAGCCATAGCTCTTTGCCAACGCTTGTGCATTCGCCTCAAAAGCATCTGAAACAGCGACGAGCTCGCTTTCCGGATGCGACGAAATGGCCTGTGCATGAACACTTCCGATGCGCCCAGCACCGAGCAATCCAACTCGCATTTAGAGACCTCCCTGATTCTCGTTGCCATGACATTTACCGCGTTTGCTCCCGCGTGCAAGAATTTTCTGCACGCGGGAGCAAAATTGACGTATATTGATGGTTGTGCGGAACCGGACTGCATGCGATTCCATGAACAGCGGGGAAAAGGCAGATGAGAAAATGAGAGACCCGAACGGTTCAATCACAGCAGATGACGTCGCTGCTCTGGCGGGGGTTTCCCGGTGGACCGTAAATCGCGCTTTCAGGAAAGACGCCTCTATCTCGGCAAAATCCCGTGAAAAGGTCATGAAAGCGGCCGAAACGCTTGGCTATGTGCCCGATTTGCTGGCGACAAGCCTTGCCACGGATCGCTCCAATCTGGTGGCGCTTCTGGTTGACGATTTCGCCAACCCACACAAACTGGTCATGATGGAACGCCTAACGCGCATTTTGCGCAAACATGGCTATGACACCCTATTGGTCAATACGAGCGATGAGGAAGACGCCTCAGCCGCGCTCCTCAATGCCAGCCAAAGGCGCGTCGACGCTGCTGTTTTGATTGGTGTTAGCTTCAATGACCAAAGCCTTGAGACCGCGCTCGGTGCCAAACGGGTCAAAAAGCTTATCGTTTTTGCCCGCATATCGCAGAATGATAACACGATCTCGATCTATTGCGACGATCGGGCCGCCATGACCGCAGTGACCGAACACATCTTTTCGTCGGGCTATCGTAATCCGCTTTTCATCGCGGGTCCGCAAACGCAATCGGCCCACCTTCAACGCAAAGAAACCTTCCTGTCACAATGGGAACAAACCACCGGAACGCGTCCCGAATTTGCCTCGGTCGAACGTTATGACCCGCTGATCGCCTATCGTCTTATCACCGAACGCTTCCGTGGCATGGCGCAGTCTGAGCTGCCCGATGTGCTGGTTTGTGAAAACGACGCTCTGGCCATGGGTGCCATCGACGCGATCCGATTTGAGTTTAACCTACGCGTGCCAGAAGACATCGCGGTCACGGGGTTTGACGACGTGCCCCAAGCCTCCAGCTCTCATTATGAGTTGACCACATATCGCCAACCCTTGACGGAAATGGCGACTGCGTTGGTCGATGTCATTGAGGGCAAGAAGCACACGAAACAGTTGAATGCGTTTCAGGGGAACCTGATCATTCGAGTGAGCGCCTAGACACCTTTGGGAACCGTGGCCGCCGAGCAGGTCAGGTGTTAACCTGTGTCCTTGACTGGACCGGCGACTGGACCGGCGCAAATTGCACTCGCAAGTGGGATGTAGCCCCCTCATCACGGTCACCCCAGAAGGCGCATCATGAAAGCTCTCGACCGGGCCGAATGCCGCTAAGGCCGGCCTCTCACCGGCCTGCGACCCACCACAGGTAGGCGCGGCCAAAGGCGGTTCTCGCCCGGCCCTTCTTGCCCTCCAAATTTTGGACCACACTGCAATTTCGGGGTTTGGGTGCGCGGTGTCCTTTGGCGGAGCTGACTCGCAGCCAACTGCGACATCCCGCCTCGGATCACACAAACGTGATCGGGGGAAACTGCCCCGACCCTGCCCTTCATCAACACCGGCGACCAATCTCCCCCAAACTCACCCCGAATCCGACTGATTGGCTGATCCCTTTGATCCGGGGCCCCGGATCAGGCCTCCCCAATCTCCCCCAAATGCGCCGGGTTTTGCACCGATTGGGGATCAAAAAGCGCCGACAGCCCCATGGTTAAGACTGCGTCCGTTGGCAAAACTCCCAATTGAACCCCACCCCATATTGCACAAATACATGCGGTTTTGCCTTCGCTTTCCGACACGGGTATGTCAGCATTTTTCGAGCGCGGATTCTGTACCCCCCTCATCAAAGCCAAGTGGCAAAAGGAAATAATGGAATATTGGATTGTGGCCGGATTGGCGGCGTTCTTGATGGGGCTCTCCAAAGGCGGCGTCCCGATGATCGCGATGCTCTCCGTGCCGCTTATGTCGCTTTTCATGGAGTCAGCCCAGGCAGCAGGCCTTTTGTTGCCGATCTATATCGTCGCGGACTTCTATGCTATCTATCTGTTTCGCAACGCATTTTCCGTTCGAAACTTGATAATCCTATTGCCCGCATCGGTCGTTGGTATTGTGATTGGTTTCACCTCTGTTTCCTACGTCTCCGGAGATGCGGTTAAACTTTTGGTCGCCCTTATCGGTTTGTTTTATCTCGCAAAATCTCTGCGTGGGCGTTTTTCCAAACAGGAAATCCCCGCCAGACCCGCCGACATTCCGCGCGGTGTCTTTTGGGGCACGCTTGCCGGACTCACCAGCTATATTTCCCACGCGGGCGGCCCGCCTTATCAGGCCTACGTTCTGCCACAACGCCTTGATAAGATGGTGTATCTTGGCACCACAACGATCCTGTTTACCGCCATCAACCTGATGAAAGTCCCGCCCTTTATCCTTGCTGGACAGATCACATGGGACAGCACCTTTCAGGCTCTCTGGCTCGCCCCCTTTGCGCTTGCTGGCGCGGGCAGTGGGGCGTTTGTCTCACGGCTCCTTCCAGAGAAAATCTTCTTTCTTATCATTGAGATCGCCCTAGCCGTCGTCTCACTGAAACTGCTCTACGAAGTATTTGCCGACTAACAGGGCAAACAAAAAGGCCCTCGGTTCATACCAAGGGCCTCAGCTCTCATATCACCTATCAAAGCGACACGTCAGTCTTCGCCAGACAGCAGCCCGCTGCGAAACAAAAGCCCCGCTGCAATCGCCCCTAAGATCGGCGCGACAATGAACAGCCAAAGCTGTGAAATCGCCCCTGCACCCACGAACAAAGCCGGGCCAATGGAGCGGGCCGGATTGACCGAAACCCCGGTCACGTTGATGCCCACCAAGTGGATGGCAACAAGGGACAGGCCAATGGACAGACCGGCCAATTGCGTTGGCGCACCCGCGCCAGTTGAGCCCAAAATAACAATCAAAAACAAGAACGTAGCGACCGCTTCAAAACCGAAAGCGGCGGTGACGCTGTATTCCCCTAGATAGCCAGCACCCCAGCCATTTTGACCTAGGCCGTTGGCCGCTACCGAATAGTCAGCCTTACCGGATGCGATCACCAACAACACGGCAGCACCGGCAATCCCCCCTGCGATCTGCGCAACGATGTAGCCCGCCGCCTCGCCCATGGTCATCCGCCCTGCCGCAACCATTCCGAGCGACACCGCCGGGTTGATATGGCACCCTGACACCGCGCCAATACCATAGGCCATGCTGACCAAAGCCAAGCCGAAGGCAAAGCTAATGCCGGTCAAACCTATGTCCGCCCCGGCAATCACAGCTGCACCGCAGCCGATCAAAACCAGTGTAAACGTCCCTAAAAATTCTGCGATTAACTTGTTCATCGGTCCCTCACCACAAAAGATACTGACCGGAAACATCTTATCTAAAGGGAGACAACAAAAGGGGAATTGCCCAAGTGATCACTCACTCGGTGCCCCCAATGCAAAAAGGCCCCCGGTTTTCACCGAGGGCCTTTTCAATAGAACTGTCAAACCAGCTTAGAGACCTGTGGTCACGTCGATGGTGTTGCCCTCTTCGAGGGTGACATAGGCTTTCTTAACGTCTTTACGGCGACCGGTGGTGCCTTTGAAACGCTTGACCTTACCTTTGGTGATGGTGGTGTTAACCGCCTTCACCTTCACACCAAAGAGAGCTTCAACAGCTTCTTTGATCTGTGGCTTGTTGCTGTCGATGGCGACTTCGAAAACCACTGCACCGTTCTCGGATGCCATTGTGGTTTTCTCGGTTACGATCGGCTTGCGAACGATGTCGTAGTGTTGTGCTTTCGCGCTCATTTCAGGCGAGCCTCCAGTGCTTCGACACCTGCTTTGGTGATCACCAGGGTGTCACGCTTGAGGATGTCATAAACGTTGGCACCGATGGTTGGCAGAATGTCCAGACCTTCGATGTTGCGAGCGGCCTTCAGGAAGTCTTCGTTAACCGAAGCCCCGTCGATGACCAGCGCACGCTTCCAGCCCAAGGCTTTGACCTGATTGGCCAATGTCTTGGTTTTGCCGTCTGTGGCGGCGTCCTCGATCACAACCAGCGAACCGTTTGCGGCCTTAGCGGACAGTGCCATTTTCAGGCCCAAAGCGCGGACTTTCTTCTGCAGGTCGTGACCGTGCGAACGCGGTGTTGGACCCTTGTAGATACCACCTTTGCGGAAGATCGGCGCGTTACGGGACCCGTGACGAGCGCCACCGGTGCCTTTTTGGCGATAGATCTTCTTCTTGGAGTAGCTCACTTCGCTGCGGGTCTTGACCTTGTGGGTCCCGGCCTGAGCGTTGTTACGCTGCCAGCGCACGACGCGGTGCAGGATGTCGGCACGAGGCTCAACACCAAACAGTGCTTCGTCCAGATCAACAGAACCAGCTGTTGCGCCGTCGAGTTTGATCACATCAAGTTTCATGCGTCACCTCCTTCGGCAGGAGCTTCTTCTGCCGGAGCTTCGGTTGCGCGAATAGCGGCCGGAGTAGGCACGTCATTCGGCAGCGGCTTTTTCACGGCGTCTTTCAGAGTGACCCAGCCACCTTTGGAGCCAGGAACAGCGCCTTTGATCATGATGATGCCGCGATCCGCGTCAGTCTTCACAACCTGAAGGTTCTGAGTGGTGACACGGGCAGCACCCATGTGACCGGCCATTTTCTTGCCTTTGAAAACCTTACCGGGGTTCTGACACTGACCGGTGGAACCGTGCGAACGGTGGCTGATCGAGACACCGTGTGTCGCGCGCAGACCGCCAAAGTTCCAACGCTTCATGCCGCCAGCAAAACCTTTACCGATCGAGATGCCGGATACGTCAACGTACTGGCCCTCGTTGTAGTGTTCTGCGGTGATTTCCGCACCCACTTCGATCAGATTTTCAGGAGCAACGCGGAATTCCGCAACCTTACGCTTGGGTTCAACATTCGCCTTGGCGAAGTGACCACGCATGGCTTTGGAGGTGCGTTTTGCTTTGGCTGCACCGGCACCCAGCTGAACAGCTGTGTAGCCATGCTCCTCAGCGGTGCGCTGAGCAACAACTTGCAGGTTTTCGAGTTGCAGAACAGTCACTGGGATTTGCTTGCCATCTTCCATGAAGACGCGAGTCATCCCGACTTTCTTTGCGATAATACCAGAGCGCATGATAACCCCTTATACTTTGATCTCGACGTCAACGCCGGCGGCGAGGTCGAGTTTCATCAGGGCGTCAACGGTCTGAGGAGTCGGGTCGACGATGTCGAGCATACGCTTGTGCGTACGAATCTCGAACTGGTCACGCGACTTCTTGTTTACGTGGGGGCCACGCAGAACGGTGAATTTTTCGATTTTGTTGGGCAGCGGGATCGGACCGCGGACCGTGGCACCGGTACGTTTGGCGGTGTTGACGATTTCCTGTGTGGAAGCATCAAGAACGCGATAATCAAACGCCTTCAGCCGGATACGGATGTTCTGGTTCATTGAACAGCCTTTTATTGGCATTGGAGTTGAGAGGAGGACAAGCGACCATCGCAAACCCTCATCGAACCCAAACGGCGGGAATCACCCCGCCGCAAATATCCCAACGGGACATTGCGCGCATATACATGTGGGATTGGTGTGTGACAAGGCTTCAAACACCTTGTTTCGGCGAATTCGCCGGGATTGTGAATGTTGTATGATAAAGTTTGTTGTAACGGTCATTTTTCTTGGCTTTGGCATCGTATTTGGTGCTCTCCAAACCATCGGAACCAAATTTGAACCCATTTCGCGCTATCTTGTGGGCGAGGCTTACCTGTTACGCCCTTTATCAAGAGACGTATCAGTTACCATAGACGGCATAGCTATGCCCAATATGCGTATTTTTTTGCACGACAGTTTCCAGCTTGATTCCCGCGTCGTGATATTCCTGCAGACAGAAACGGGTGACTACTCTCTTTTGAATGTATTTCCTTTTAACGCGCGCGTCGGGCATTCCATAAACACACCGCAAAACGCGGTTCTGGAATTGCCGGGTGGCTATTTGTTGGTCCGAGACATCGCTTGGCCAATCGCCATATTGGGGCAGCCGATGAAAAGCCCGTTCAAGCCATCCGTGAGTGATGCGGAGATCGGGAAACGGATTGCATTCTCGATCTTGACGAATTGCCAGAGCGAAAACTGCCTTATGGGCGGGCACGCCATTCCAACCGGAGACTGGAACATCACATTCGACCGGACATCCAACCGGCGAAATTCATTCTAAGTACCCAGTTTTGTGTCATTGGCTCACAAAACCTGTTGCCTGAGGTCACGCGAAGCGGAAGCTGCTGAAACAAAAGCCATGTTCACGAATGCACACCGGTTGTTCATCGTCTTTTTTCGTCACGGGCTTTTTCGAAATGCGTGACCTGCGCGAATGGGCTCGTTGTCTTGAACCCCTTGTTTTCTTGACGCGCACTTTTGCTCTGCAGGGATGCACAGTCACCTGATCTAATTCATTCATTTCAAGCACAAAAACGCGTGAACGGATGCGATTTTTTCGTGTGTTCAAATCCGAAATCCACGCCCCTATCTCGTTTGCATCGGAACGACACACCGTTCCTCACAAACTCCAAGCGGGCCTCTCAAACGCCCCTTACACACATGAAAGAAGAGACATTATGAAAACCATCATCGCATCCG